>CAIQOY010000141.1 GCA_903873565.1 uncultured Actinomycetes bacterium | reverse complement strand
CGGGGGCGGCCGGCGGGGCCGCGGGCGCCGCGGCCGGCGGCGGGGCGGGGCGGTCCTCGCCGAGGGAGGGCGCGTCGTCGGGGCGGGCGGGCCGCTCGGGACGGTCGGGGCGCTCCGGGCCGGCGGACGGGGCATCGTCGGGGCGCCCGCCGCCGTGGTCGTGGTCGGCCAGCGCCGTCGGGACGGCGGCGAGGGCGAGGGTCAGGGCGAGGGCGGTGATCAGCGGGGTCAGTCGCATGGGGGTCTCCAGTCGTCTGCCCGTGCTGACGCGCCGCGCGCGCCCATCTGACGCGGCGGCTCAGCCGCGGGGGCGCCGCGCGAGCCGGTTGCCCTGCGCCGAGTTGACGGCGTCGAGGGCGATCGCGTCGCCGCGCCAGTCGTCCACCGAGTGCTCGAGCGGGGCACCGTCGGGGCCGAAGACGGTGCGGGCCTGGCGCAGGAGCGGCTCCCCGGGGCGCAGGTTGAGCAGCGCGGCCGTCCCGGGGTCGGCGCCGACGGCGCTGATCCGGTGGTGGCCCGAGGCGACCTCGACGCCGCGGGCGGCGAGGGTGTCGTAGACGCTGCCGTGCTCGAGGTCGGCGCCGACGAGGAGGTCGCCGATCGGCTCGGGGTAGGCGGCCCGCTCGACCATGACGGGCACGCCGTCGAGCAGGCGCACGCGGGTCAGGGTCCAGGCGAGGGCGCCGTCCGCCAGCTGCAGGGGCTCGGCGGTGGCCGGGTCGGCCGGGCGGCGCACGAGCTCGACGACGCGGGCGCCGGGCTCGGCGCCGGCCTGCCGGGCCCAGGCCGTGAACGAGACGAGCTCGGAGAAGGGCTGCAGGCGCGGCCGGGCGAGGACGGTGGTGCGGGCCCCCTGGCGGGTCTGCACGAGGCCCTCGGCGCGCAGCGCGGCGACGGCCTGCCGCACGGTGCCGCGGGCGAGGCCGGTGGCGGCGACGAGCGCGGCGTCGCCCGGGAGGGGGTCGCCGGGGCGCAGGATCCCGTCGTCGATCAGCCCGCGCAGGGCGGAGGCCAGCCGCTCGTGCGCGGGCGCGTCGCCCGCGGCCCGCGCCACGCGCTGGGCGGCCTGCTCGGCCGGGCTCTTGACATGACTAGACAAGTCTGGGAACGTCCCCTGTGCATGTCCAGACAGGTGTGCGCATGAGCGGGAGTGTACCGGGCCGCGCCCGCATCGCCATCGTCGGCGGCGGGGTGATCGGCTGCTCGATCGCGTACCACCTCGCGAAGGCCGGGGAGCGCGACGTCGTCGTCCTCGAGCAGACCGCGGTCGGCGGCGGCACCACCTGGCACGCCGCCGGGATGGTCGGCCGGCTGCGCACCTCGAGCACCCTGGCCCGCATGTGTCACGCCTCGGCCCGGCTCTACGCCGGCCTCGAGGCCGAGACGGGGGAGCACGTGGACTGGCGTCAGTGCGGCACCCTCTACGTCGCGCGCGACGAGGAGCGGATGTACCAGTACCGCCGAACCGGCTCGATGGCGGAGCACCTCGGGATCGACGTCGAGATCGTCTCGGCCCAGCGCGCCGCGGAGCTCTTCCCGCTGCAGAGCCCCGACGGCCTCGTCGGCGGGCTGCACATCCCGGACGACGGCAAGGTCGAGCCCGCGGGGCTCGCGCGGGCGCTCGCCCGTGGCGCCGAGCTGCACGGGGCGACGGTCTGCCCGGATGCGCGCGTCCAGGCGCTGCGGGTCGAGGACGGCCGGGCGACCGGCGTCCTGCTCGAGTCCGGCGACGTCGTCGAGGCCGAGGAGGTCGTGCTCGCCTGCGGCATGTGGACGCGCGACCTCGCGGGCGCGCACGGCATCCACGTGCCGCTCGCGCCGGTCGAGCACCACTACGTCGACTCCAACCCGATCCCCGGCGACATCGACATGTACCCGTGCACCCGCGACGCCGACGGCTGCACGTACTACCTGACCGTCCACGACAAGATCCGCCTCGGCGCCTTCCAGGCCGTGACCAAGGCGTGGCTCGTCGACCCGGTCCCGCACCCCTTCAGCTTCCAGCTGCTCGAGCCCGACTGGGAGCACTTCGAGCCGCCGCTCGAGGAGGGCCTGCGGCGGCTGCCCGTCCTCGGCGAGGTCGGCTTCGAGCGCTTCGTCAACGGGCCCGAGTCGTTCACGCCCGACTCCAACTTCATGCTCGGGCCCGCGCCCGAGGTGCCCGGCGTGTGGATCGCCGCCGGCATGAACTCGGCCGGGCTCGCCTACGGCGGGGGCGTGGGGGAGGCGCTCGCCGCCTGGCTCCTCGACGGCCACCAGCCGTACGACCTGAGCATGGTCGACCCGGCCCGCTTCGCGCCCGAGCAGGACGACCTCGCCTACCTGCGCACCCGCGTCACCGAGGCGCTCGGCACGCACTACCTGATGGCCTACCCCAATCGCGAGCTCGTCACGGGCCGCCCGCTGCGGACCTCGCCGGTGCACGACGTGGTGGCGGGGCAGGGCGCCTGGTTCGGGGAGAAGGCCGGCTTCGAGCGCCCCAACGTCTTCGGCGAGCCCGGCACGGCGCCCGAGATTCGCTACTCGTTCGGCCGCCAGTCGTGGTGGGACCGCCACCGCGCCGAGCACCTCGCCTGCCGCGAGGCCGTCGCCGTCTTCGACCAGTCGGGCTTCGGCAAGGTCGCGGTCGAGGGGCCGGACGCGGCGGCCGTGCTCGGCCGCCTCTGCGCCAACGACGTCGACGTCGCGCCGGGCGAGCTGGTCTACACCGCGATGCTCGACGACCGCGGCCGCTTCCGGAGCGACCTCACCGTCCTGCGCCTCGACGAGGCCTCCTTCCGGCTCGTGACGGGCACGGCCCAGCGGATCCGCGACCTCTGGCACGTGCGCCGCGCGGCCGCCGGCGCGGACTGCGCGGTCGCCGACGTCACCGCCGAGACCGCCGTGCTGAGCGTGATGGGGCCCCGCAGCCGCGACCTGCTCCAGCCGCTCGTCGACGTCGACCTCGGTAACGACGCCTTCCCGTTCGGGGCGGTCCGCGCCGTGCACGTGGCCGGCCGCCCGGCCCACGCCGCGCGCGTCACCTTCGTCGGCGAGCTCGGCTGGGAGCTGCACGTGCCCGCCGCCGACGCCCCGGCCGTCCTCGAGGCGCTGATCGCCGCGCTGCCCGCCCACGACGGCCTCCTCGCCGGCCACTACGCGATCAACTCGCTGCGCCTCGAGAAGGGCTACCGCGCCTGGGGCCACGAGCTGTCGCCCGACGAGACGCCGCTCGAGGCCGGCCTCGGCTTCGCCGTCGCCTGGGACAAGCCCGGCGGGTTCGTCGGGCGCGACGCCCTGCTCGAGCAGCGCGCCCTCCGCGCCGACGATCTGCCCAAGCGCTGCGTGGGCTTCCGCGCCCTCGACCCCGACGTGGTCCTGTGGGGCGGCGAGCGGCTCTGGCGCGACGGCCTGCCGCTCGGCTACACGACCAGCGCGGCCTACGGCCACGCCGTCGGCGGCGCCGTGGCCCTCGGCTACGCGCGCAACGGGGACGGCGTCAGCGCCGACTGGCTCGCCGCCGGCGACTGCGCCGTCGAGGTGAACGGCGAGCGCCATCCGATCGAGGCGCGCCTGGGCGCCTTCCACGACCCCGAGCGAAAGCGGGTGCTGGCGTGAGCGCGAACGAGATGCCCGACACGGCGGACGTCGTCGTCATCGGCGGCGGGGTGACCGGCTGCTCGATCGCCTACCACCTCGCCAAGTACGGGGCCGGGAAGGTCGTCCTGGTCGAGAAGGGCGAGCTCACCAGCGGCTCCACGCACCACGCCGCGGGCCTGGTCACCCAGTACAACCCGTCGCAGACGATGATGCGCTTCCGGCGCTACTCGATCGGGCTCTACACGGAGCTCGACGTGTTCGAGCGCACCGGCTCGCTGCGCATCGCCTCCTCGCCCGAGCAGCTCGCCGAGATGCGCCGCGGCGTCTCGCGCGCCCGCGGCATCGGCCTCGAGGTGGAGCTGCTCGAGCCCGAGGCGGCGCTCGAGCGGATGCCCGCCGCCTCGCCCGAGTCCCTGTTCGGCGGCATCTGGGTGCCGGAGGACGGCTGGCTCGACCCGCACCGCACGACCTACGCGCTGGCCGGCGCCGCCCGCGAGCTCGGCGTCGAGATCGTGCAGCGCTGCCGGGTGACCGGCATCGACCGCGGACCGCACGGCGCGATCGCGGCGGTGCGCACCGAGCACGGCCGGATCGCCACCCCGACCGTCGTCAACGCGGCCGGGATGTGGGCGCCCCGCGTCTGCGCGATGGTGGGCACGTGGGTGCCGTCGACCCCGGTCGACCACCAGCACATCGCCCTGGTGGCGGTCGAGGGCCACGAGCTGCCGCGCGACATGCCCTGCTTCCGCGACCCGGACAACCTCGTCTACGGCAAGGCCGAGGCCGGCGGGGTCCTGTTCGGGGGCTACGAGCCCGACGCGCCGGCCCGCTGGGTCGACGGCGTCCCCTGGGACCACGGCGCCACCTCGATGCCCTCCGACGAGGAGCGCTTCGTGCAGCTGATGGAGGGCGCGATCCGGCGCTTCCCGTTCCTCGAGCGGGCCGGCGTCGCCGCCCTGATCTGCCATCCGGACGCGATGACGCCCGACGCCAACCCGCTGCTCGGCCCGATGCCCGGGGTGCCCGGCTTCTGGGTCGCGGCCGGCCTGTCCCTCAACGGCTTCGGCGGGGCGGGCGGCATCGGCAAGACCCTCGCCGAGTGGGTCGTCCACGGCGAGACGGAGTGGGACGCCTCCGGCTACCGGCCGTGGCGCTTCCCCGGGGTCTACCGCGACCCCAAGCACGCCGCCGTGGCCGCGCAGGAGACCTACCGCTACTACTACCGCCTCCGCTACCCCTACGACCAGGACGAGTGGGGGCGCCCGACGCGCCTGTCGTTCCTGCACAGCCGGCTGCAGGAGGCCGGCGTCGTGTTCGGGGTCAAGTCGGGCTTCGAGCGCGCCGAGTACGTCGACCCGGGCCGGCCGTGGCGGCGGATGGGCGCCGACCAGCGCGCGTGGGGCTGGGGCCGGATGCCGTTCTTCGACCTGATCGGCGAGGAGCACCGCGCGATGCGCGAGGCCGCCGGCATCATCGACCTGTCGAGCTTCGGCAAGATCCGGATCGAGGGCCCCGACGCCCTCGCCCTCGTGCAGCTGGCCTGCGACGCCGAGCTGGACCGTCCCGTCGGCGCGGTCGTCTACACCCAGATGCTCGACCACCGGGGCGGCGTGATCGCCGACGTCACCGTCACGCGCCTGGGCGACGACGCGTTCCGGATGGTCACGGGCGCCGGGGCCGTCGCCGCCGACCGCGGCTGGCTCGAGGGGATCGCCCACCGCCTGCGCCTCGACGTCGCGATCCGCGAGGAGTCCGACGAGCTCGCGGTGATCGGCCTGTGGGGCCCCGACGCGCGCCGCATCATGGCCGCGGTCGCCCCCGAGGCGCCCGCGATCGCGTTCGGGACCGGCCGCGACATCGCGGTCGGCGGCGCGACGGTGTTCGCCCAGCGGATCACCTACGTCGGCGAGTACGGCTTCGAGCTGTACGCCCGCGAGGCGAGCGCCACCGCGGCCTGGGACGCCCTGCGGGACGCCGGCGACGTGCGCGTCTGCGGCTACCGCGCGCTCGACGGCCTGCGCATGGAGAAGGGCTACCGCTACATCGGCACCGACCTCACCCCGTCCGACACGCCCGACCAGGCCGGGCTCGCCTTCTGCGCCCGCAAGGACGCCGACTACATCGGCAAGGAGGCGCTCGAGGCGCGCCGCGCGGCCGGCTTCGAGACGCGCATCCGCACGCTCGTGATCGGCGACGGCGACTGGCTGCCCGTCTACGGCGGCGAGGCCGTGGCGCTGGCCGGCGCCCCGACCAGCCGCATCCGCAGCGCGGCCTACGGCTACACCGCCCAGCGGATGCTCGGCTACGCCTACCTGCCGGCGGACGTGCCCGAGGGCGCGGAGGTGACGGTGGAGACCCTCGACGGCGACGCCGCGGCGGTCGTCGGCCCCGACCGGCTGGTCGACCCGGCCGGCGAGAAGATGCGCTGACCCTCAGCGCCGGCGCGGGAGCTTCACGGTGATCGTCGCGGTGGCCCTCTGGCCGTCGTCGGCCGTGAACGTCGTCACCAGCCGGATCCGCAGCGCGGCCGTGCGCCGCTGCGCCGTCGCGGCGCGGGTCAGCCGGCAGGTGGCGACGCGCGCCTTGCCGGCCGCGATCCCGAGCGGCGCGGTGCGGCAGGCCACCACGGTGCGGCCGCGGACGGTGATCCGCCCGACCTGCCGGAACGAGCCCGTCGCCGACGCGGTCACGCGGGTCGAGACGGTCCCGCGCACCTTGGCGCGGCGGACGACCCTGAGCGTCGGCTTGGGGGTGGTGCTGCCCGCGGTCAGCCGCGCGGTGCGGATCGTCTGCTCGCCGTTGGCCTGCGTGCTCGTGACCCAGGCCAGCACCATCTGGCCCGCGCGCGGGGCGGCGAGGGACGGCTGGGCGGCGGTCGACCCGTCCACGGCGGCCGGCGCCACGGCGGTCCAGGCGCCGGCAGGCGTCGCCGCCCACGCGCCGCCGACCTGGCCGTCGCGGATGTAGGCGACCGCGGACGTGCCGGTCCCCGTCACCGCGAGCTGCGGCACGAGCGACTGGCCGTCGGTCGTGACCGCCTGCTGGGTCCCGCGCTGGAGGACCGAGTAGGGCAGCGCGCTGAGGGTCTGGGCGCCGCCGAGCGCCGTCGCCCACAGCACGACCGCGCCGCTCGCATCGTCGCTGTGGATCTGCAGGCTGTCGTCGGCGATCGCCCCCGCCGTCGTGAACACGGGCTGGGCCGGCGGTGCGGCGGGCGGGGCGGAGGCCGCGAAGCGCTGCACGAGGAGCGCGTCGGAGGCGTCCTTCTCGACCCACGCCACGGTCACGATCCCGGTCTTGTCGACGTCGACGGCGAGGCGCGTCTTCGTGCTCGCCGAGTCGGCGCTGAGGGCGATCGCCGCCCCGGCCGCGGGCACGGCGTTGGGGACGGTCGTGATGGGGGCGTAGCGCACGACCCGCGTCAGGGCGGCGCCCTGCTCGACCCAGGCGAGCGCCGCGCGGTCGGCGCCGTTGGACGCGAGCTGCGGGGCGGTCGCCGCGTTCGCCGGGTTGGAGACCTGCCCGGTCACGCAGACCGCGAGCCGCTGGGTGCACGTGGCGAGCTCGATCGGCTGCCCGCCGCTGCTGAGCACCACGGCGAGGCCGCCGTCGGCGAGGGCCGCGGCGCCCTGCAGCGTGCGCAGGCCGGCGGCGTTGATCGAGGCCTCGGGGCCCCAGGCGCCGCCCGTGCGGGCGCGGCCGCTGATCGCGCTCGGCACCGCGTACTCCCAGACCGCGGTCACGGTGCCGTCGCGGGCCTGCGCGACGGCGAGCCGCTGGGCGCTCTTCGCCGCGTCGCTGAGGTCCTCGACGGCGGTGCACGACGTCGCGGTGCAGGCGCGCGTCCGGACCCGGCTCTTCGCGCCGTCGCTCTCGCGCCAGACGTAGACGGCGGTGCCGGCCTCGTCGACGACGACCTGCAGGTCGGCGATGCGGTTGGCGGGGACGGCGGCGTCGGTGACCGCGGACGTGGCCGACCACGAGGCCGGCACGTCCTTCTGCGCGTCGGCCGCGGCCGGGGCGAGCGCGAGCGCCGCGAGCGCGGTGAGGGCGACGAGGGGGCGCAGGCGCACGGCCCGATGATATCCCGCGCCGCCGCGGCCCGTCAGGGGCGGGGGCGGCGCCGCTCGACCAGCCGGTGGATCGCCACCGGCACGACGCTCGCGAGGACGATCACGATGATCGTGATCTCGAGGTTGTTCTTGATCCACGGCACGTTGCCGAACAGGTAGCCGATCAGGGTCAGGCCGACGGCCCAGAGCAGCGCGCCGATCGTGCTGAAGAAGAGGTAGCGCCGGAAGTCCATGCGGCCGACGCCGGCCATGGCCGTGATGAAGGTGCGCGCGATCGGGACGAAGCGGGCGAGGATGATCGCCATCCCGCCGTAGCGGGCGAAGAAGCGCTCCGTCGACTCGACGTACTCGTGCTTGAAGAGCCGCGAGTCCTTGCGCCGGAAGAGCGTGGGCCCGGCCTTGTAGCCGACGCCGTAGCCGACGATGTTGCCGGCCAGCGCGGCCACGAAGAGGACCGCGCAGACCAGCCAGATCGGCTGGTCGATCGCGCCGTTGCCCACGAACAGGCCGACCACGAAGAGGAGGGAGTCGCCCGGCAGGAAGAAGCCGACGAGCAGCCCGCACTCCGCGAAGATGATGCCCGCGGCGACCCACAGCGCGACGCCGCCGACCGCCTCCAGCAGGGTCTCGGGGTTCAGGTACGAGAGGAGCCCGACCGCGAGGATGGCGAGGAGCGGCGGCCCGGGCACCACTGCAGTGTACGGGAGGACCGGCGGACCGCCCGGCCCGCTAGCCCTCCTGGACGACGAGGGCGACGCCGACGCCGTCGACGTGCTGGGCCTGCGCCGTGAAGCCGTCGCCCGCCAGCGACTCGGAGCGGAGGTCGCCCTGGTCGAGCGTGAAGGTCGACTTGAGGCCGCTGGCGAGGAGCTCCGCGAGCCAGGTGTCGTAGGCGGCGCGATCGGCGTCGGGGTAGATCAGCGTCCACGTCCGGGCGCCGTCCGCGCCCGCTACCAGCGCGGTCTGCGGCGTCCCCGGGGGCAGCGGGATGCCGGGCGGCAGGGTCGCGATGGCGTCGGCCGCCGCGGAGGCGTCGGCCGTCGCCGTCGGGGCGGCGTCCGTGCCGCCGCCGAGGGGCTCCAGCGGGTCGACCGCGATCGTGACGTCGAGGGCGTCGTCCGCGGCGGGCGCCGCGGCCGGCGCGGGGTCGCGCTGCGACGCGATCCACGCGGTCGCGGCGGGCGGCACCACGACGAGCGCGAGCGCGGCGGCGAGGAACGGGATGGGGATGCGGCGCCCGGCCACCGCCCGAGTGTAGGGGCGCCGCCCGCCGCGGGTACGCTGCGGGGCGTGGACGAGGACGAGCGGGTCCCGATCGCCTGGAACGACATCGTCGACGCCTTCGAGGCGGTCGCCGTCTGGGTCGGCGCGCGCGTGGGGGAGGGCATGGCCCCGCTCGAGGCGTTCCAGCGCGCGGAGCGGGTGCTCGGCGTGCCGGAGGCCTACCGCGACCGCTTCTGGCGGATCGCGGTGCCCGTGATCGCCGAGTCCGACCTCGCGGCGGGGCGGCGGCCGAGCCTCGCCGGGGCGGACCTGTCGGGCGTCGACCTGTCGGAGGGCGACCTGCGCGGCTTCGACCTCGCCGGCGCGAACCTCGCGGGCGCCGACCTCGCCGGGGCGCGCCTCGACGGCGCCGACCTGACGGGTGCCGACCTGACGGACGCGGACCTCGAGGGCGCGTCGCTCGCGGGCGCGGCCCTGCCCGACGGCACGGTCGCGCCCTAGCCCGCCTCGGCCTCCGGCTCGGGCTCGGGCTGGTCGGCCTGCGGACCGACGAAGGCCTCCCAAATGCCCGCCGCGAGGCGCGCGATCTCCTCGTCGGAGAGGGACTCGAGGTCCTCGGGCAGCGGGAAGAACGCGGGCTCTTCACCGGGCTCCGCCGGCGGCTCTGCGCTCACCGGCGGCCGCCGGCCAGGTGCCGGAGCCAGTCGGCCGCGATCAGGGCGATCACGGCCACGGCGAGGGCGATCAGGAGTCGTTCGGTGTCCATGCCCCCGAGTCGGGGGCGGCGCGGGCTCCCTTACGGGGCCGCGGGCGCGCCGTAGCCGCCGCCGCCCGCGCCCTCGAGGATCAGGGTGTCGCCGCGGCGGATCCGCAGGTAGCCCTTGCCGGGCAGCG
>CAIQOY010000140.1 GCA_903873565.1 uncultured Actinomycetes bacterium | reverse complement strand
GGCGCAGAACTTCTCGAAGCCGCCGCCCGTGCCGGACGTGCCGACGGTGACGGAGACGCCGGGGTTGGCGCCCTCGAACTTCTCGGCGGTGAGGGTGGCCAGCGGCGCCACCGTGCTGGAGCCGTCGATGACGATGGCGCCCGTGAGGTCGCTGGCCGCGGCGGCGGTGTCGCCGCCGTCCGCCGCCGTGTCCTCCTCGCGGCCACCGCCGCAGCCCGCGATCAGCGCGCCGAGGGCGCCGATGGCGAGGATCGTGGTCAGGGTCTTGCGGGTCTTCACGTGGTGAGCCTCCGGTCGGGGGTCGGATCCTTCTCCGGCAGGCTCGCCCATCGGCGTGCCGGCATGGGTTCCGCGGCGGTGAGCCGCTGGTGACGATCTGGTTTCGCGGGGTCCATGGCGGCGCAGGCCGCGCCGGGCGGGTACCCTTCCCCCGTGGAGGCGAGCCGCGCCATGCCGAACCCGCGCCCGGTCAGCCGGCTGCGCGCGCCCGAGGGCCGCGAGCGGCTCTTCAACCGCGAGCTGTCGTGGCTCGACTTCAACCGCCGCGTGCTCGAGCTCGCCACCGACCCGTCGATGCCGCTCCTGGAGCGCGTGCGCTTCTGCTCGATCTACGCGAGCAACTTCGACGAGTTCTTCATGGTGCGGGTCGCCGGCCTCGTCGACCACGTGCTGCAGGGCACCGTGCCCGGCGACGGCACGCCGCCGCACGAGACGCTCGACGCGATCGCCGCCCGCTACCGCGACCTGCAGGCGCAGCTCGAGGACACCGTCCACGGCCAGCTCCTGCCCGCCCTGCGCGAGCACGGGATCGAGGTCGTCTCCCTGGCCGAGTGCACCCCCGAGGAGCAGGCGGAGATCGCGGGCATCTTCGACCAGCAGCTCTACCCCGTGCTGACGCCGCTCGCCGTCGGCCCCGGGCAGCCCTTCCCCTACATCTCCAACCTCTCGCTGTCGGTCGGCGTGACCGTGCGCGATCCGTCGACCGGCGAGACCCGCTTCGCCCGCGTCAAGGTGCCGGAGGTGCTGCCGCGGCTCGTGCGCGTCGGCGACCGCGACCGCTTCGTGCGCATCGAGGAGATCATCGCCTCGGGCCTGCCGATGCTCTTCCCCGGCATGGAGATCGTCGCCTCGAGCACCTTCCGCGTCACGCGCGACGCCGACTTCGAGATCCAGGAGGGCGCCGACGACCTGCTCGAGGCCGTCGAGCGAGAGCTCTCGCGGCGGCGCTTCGGCGACGTGGTCCGGCTGGAGATCGACGAGTCGATGCCGGCCGACATGCGGGCCACCCTGATCGACGCGCTCGACGTCGACCTGCGCCAGGTCTTCGCGATCCGCCCGCCGCTCGACACCGGCGGGCTCAGCGTGCTGGCCCGCCTCCCCCGCCCCGAGCTGCGCTTCCAGCCGTGGCAGCCGCAGCTGCCCGCGCGCCTGGCCGGCGACGGCGACGGCGCCGTCGACCTGTTCGCGGAGATCCGCCGCGGCGACATCCTCGTGCACCACCCCTACGAGTCCTTCGGCGGCACGGTCGAGCGCTTCATCGAGCAGGCCACCCAGGACCCCGACGTGCTGGCCATCAAGCACACGATCTACCGCACGAGCGGCGACTCCCCGATCGTCCCCGCCCTGGCCCTGGCCGCGGAGGAGGGCAAGCAGGCGGTGGCGCTGGTCGAGGTGACCGCCCGCTTCGACGAGGAGCGCAACATCCGCTGGGCCCGCGCCCTCGAGCGCGCCGGCGTCCACGTCGTGCACGGCCAGGTCGGCTACAAGACCCACTGCAAGCTGGCCCTCGTCGTGCGCCGCGAGCAGGGCGGCACGCGGCGCTACGTGCACATCGGGACGGGCAACTACAACCCGACCACGGCACGGGCCTACACGGACTTCGGCCTCTTCACCTGCGACGAGGAGATCACGGCGGACGTCGCCGACCTCTTCAACCAGATGACGGGCTTCGCGCGCCCCCAGGGCTTCCACGCGATCTGGGTGGCCCCGATGCACCTGCGCGGGCACGTCGTCCAGGAGATCCGCCGTTGCGCGGTCGAGCACACGCCCGCCCGCCCGGCCCGGATCACCATGAAGATGAACTCGCTCGTCGACCCCGTCGTGATCGAGGAGCTCTACCGGGCCGCGCAGGCCGGCGTCCGGGTCGACCTGATCGTGCGCGGCATCTGCTGCCTCAGGCCCGGCGTGCCGGGGCTGTCGGAGAACATCCGCGTCGTCTCGATCCTCGGCCGCTTCCTCGAGCACGGCCGGGCGTTCCGCTTCGAGACGGGCGTCGCCACGACCACGTACATGGGCAGCGCCGACATGATGCAGCGCAACCTCGACTCGCGGATCGAGGTGATCACGCCGGTCCGCGACCCGGCCGTGCGCGACCGCCTGCACGCGATCCTCGACCTCGAGCTCGCCGACACCGGCGGCTCCTGGGATCTGGCCGCCGACGGCAGCTGGATGCGCCGCGCGCCGCAGCGCGGCGACGACCGCGTCGTCGCGCAGGACGAGCTGATGCGGCAGGCCGCGGCCGCGGCGGGCCGGGACGCGGGCGCGCGGCTCACGCGCCGCGAGGAGACCGCCGAGCGCCTGCGGCCGTTCGACCGCTCCGAGCGGCGCTAGCGGGCGGCGGCGCGCTCGCGCACGATCGCGCGGGCGGACTGCTGCGCCTCGGCGACGGAGCCGCCGTAGCGGACGGCACCGAGCTCGATCGCCTCGGCGCCGCCGATGCCGCTGCCGCCCACGAGCACCGGGAAGCCGGCGTCGCGGACCGCCGCGATCGCCTCGGCGATGCCCTCGCGCTCCTCGGTGGAGCAGGACAGGGCGACGAGGTCGGCGCTCTCGCGGCGGGCCATGTCGACGATCTCCGCGGAGGGCAGGTCGGCGCCGAGGTGGTGCACGACGAAGCCGTCGGCGCGCAGGCCGACCGTGACCATCAGGCCCGGCAGCGAGTGCCGGTCGCCGCGCGGGGCGGCGACGACCACGGAGCCGAGCTTGGGGCCGGGCTTGGGGCGCGCGGTGAGCACGCGCTCGAGCAGGGCCTCGACGGTGCGGGACGCGCGGTGCTCGTCGGCGATCGTGAGGTCGCCCTTGCGCCAGAGGTCGCCGATCCGGTAGAGGATCGGCCCGAACAGGCTGTCGCAGAACTCCGCGACGCTGGCCCCGCCCCCGAGCAGGCGGTCGATCTGCTGGCGGGCGGCGTCGGTGTCGCCGGTGATCAGGTGCGAGAAGAGCCGGTCGGCCTGCCCCGGCCAGTCGCGCTGGCCGCGATCGGGCACGGCGCCGGCGCGCTGGTCGCGCTCCTCGAGCCAGGCGTCGAGGTCCTCGCGGCGGATGCGGTAGGAGCCCCCGGCCACCAGCGCGGGGATGTCGCCGTTGCGGACGCGCCGGTACAGCGTCTGGTAGTGGCAGCCGACCACGTCGGCGGCCTCCTGCAAGGTCAGCATGGTTGCCTCGGTGCTCCCCATCGCCCTGCTCATCGCAGCGGGGCCCCCTCCGGCCTACATCGTGCCGTCTGCCACCTGCGTCGCCACGGGATGCAGTCCACGGTGACGGAGTACGACGGCCAGCACCGCGGCTCCTCCCCCGACGATGGCGAGGGCGAAGGCGCTCTGCGGGCCGTACAGGTCGGAGACGACCCCGGCCAGGGCGACGCCGGCGCTGATCCCCGCCAGGAACGTCGTCGACACCCAGGTGAAGGCCTCGGTCACCGTGCCGCGCGGGGCCAGCTCCTCGATCAGCGTGTACAGCGTCGCGATCACCGGTGCGTTGACCACGCCCGTGACGGCGAGCAGGACCCCGAGCTGGACGGCGTCGCGGGCCAGGGGCAGCACCAGAAAGCCGGCGAGGTTGAGCACGAGCAGGATCACGAGCATGCGCTGGGCGCTGCCGCCCCAGCGGCGCGCGGCGAAGCCGAGGCCGCCGATCACGCTGCCGGCCGCCCAGATCGAGAGCAGGAGGCCCGGGTTCTCGCCGCGGGAGTCGGCGAGCGCGGCGATCGCGAGCTCGAGGGCGCCCCACGCGAAGGCGAGGCCGAGGATGGCGAGCAGCACGCGGCGCACGGGGCCGGCCTGGAGCGGCCCGAGCAGGTGGCGCTCGCCCTGCGCCGCGGCGCGCCAGGCGCGGCTGGTGGCGGACGAGGCGAACCAGACGACCCCGATCGCGACGCTGGCCGCCATCACCACCAGCGGGACGCGCGCGTCGTACCAGCCGGCCAGGGACGCGGCGAGCACCGGCCCGAGGATCCAGATCGTCTCCTGCGCCGTCGAGTCCAGCGAGTAGGCGCGCTGGAGCTGCGCCCGCTCGGGCAGGAGCTCCGCCCACATGGCGCGCAGGGAGGCCGCGAGCGGCGGAGCGAAGAGGCCGTACACCGCGCACAGCCCGAACAGGAGCACGCCCCCGGACGGGGTCAGCAGGACGAGCAGGAGCAGCGTCGCGACCTGCACGAGCATCGCGGGCACGAGGATCCGGGCCTGGCCGTGGCGGTCGACCCGCCGGCCGAGCAGCGGCGCGCCCACGCAGCCGGCGATCGTCGACGCCCCGACCGCGAACCCGGCCGTGGCGTACGAGCCGCCGCTCTGGCGCACCAGGAGGAACAGCGCCAGCGCCCCCATGCCGACGGGGAGCCGGCCCACCACGGCGGCGGTCAGCAGGCGCGGGACGCTGGGCCGGCCGAGCAGGTCCGAGTACGGGTAGCGCACCCGGCCAGTGTGCTGCGTATCGCCGTACGACCGCGCCGGGTACCGTTCCGGGTGCGCCCGTAGCTCAGGGGATAGAGCGAGAGACTTCTAATCTCGAGGCCGCAGGTTCGAATCCTGCCGGGCGCATC
>CAIQOY010000139.1 GCA_903873565.1 uncultured Actinomycetes bacterium | reverse complement strand
GGCTGTTCGCGCGCCACCACGGCGGCACGGCCGTCCTGCGCATCGAGGACACCGACACCGAGCGCGAGACGGCGGGGGCGATCGAGCAGATCCAGCGCTCGCTGGACTGGCTCGGTCTCGACTTCGACGAGTCGCCCGCCGGCGGCGGCCTGCACGGCCCCTACCGCCAGAGCGAGCGGATGGAGCGCTACCGCGACGCGGTCGAGCGCCTGCTCGCGTCGGGGCACGCGTACCGCTGCTACCAGTCGCCCGAGGAGCTGGAGGCGGCCCGCGAGCGGGCGCGGCACACCGACGACCCGGCGGCGCCCACGCGGCTGCACCGCGACCTCACGCGCGAGCAGGTCGCGCGCTTCGAGGCGGAGGGGCGCCCCGCGATCATCCGCTTCCGCACGCCGCTCGAGGGCGAGACCGTGGTCGAGGACCTGGTGCGCGGGCGGATCGCCTTCGAGCACCGGCTGCTCGGCGACACCGTGCTGATGCGCGGCGACGGCGGCCCGACCTACCAGCTCGCCAACCCGCTCGACGACATGGAGATGGCGATCACGCACGTGATCCGCGGCGAGGACCTTCTGCCCTCGACGCCGCGCCAGCGGCTGCTCGTGGAGGCGCTCGGCGGGACGTTTCCGCAGACGGCGCACCTGTCGATGATCCTCGGGTCCGATAGGAAGCGCCTCTCGAAGCGCCACGGCGCGGCCAGCGTGGAGGAGTTCCGGGAGGCGGGCTACGTGCCGCAGGCGCTGGTCAACTTCCTCGCCCTGTGCGGCTGGAGCTGGGACGGCGAGACGGAGATCATGAGCCTCGCCGAGCTGGTCGAGCGCTTCTCCCTGGAGCGCGTCAACCCCGCGCCCGCCGTCTTCGACCACGAGAAGCTGGCCTGGATGAACGGCGCCTACCTGCGCGCCCTCGACCAGGCCGCCTACGCGGGCGCGCTGCGTGCGCACCTCGCCGACCGGGGCTCGCCGCTCGCGGGGGCGGAGCGGCTCGACGAGCTCGTGCCGCTGGTGCAGGAGAAGCTCGGCGCGCTCGGCGAGTTCGACGCGCTGGTCGGCTCGCTGCTCGAGGAGCGCGACCCCGATCCCGAGGCATGGGCGCGGCTCGGTGCCGACGAGCGGGCCGCCGCGGTCCTCGACGCGGCCAGCGCGGCGCTGGGCGGCACCGAGCCGTTCGACGCGGAGGCGGTGGAGGGGGCGCTGCGCGGCGTCTGCGAGGCGCTCGAGCTGAAGCCGCGCCAGGCCTTCCAGCCGATCCGGATCGCGATCGCCGGCTCGACGGTGGCCGCGGGCCTCTACGAGTCGATCGCGTTCCTCGGCCGCGACGAGGCCCTCCGGCGCCTCGCCCGGGCCCGCGCCGCCGTGTGAGCGGGGGCGCAGGAGGTCGGGCGGACAGCGCGTATCGTGGGCGTGGATGGCCACCACGAAGCGCAGGGCGAAGCGGGACGAGTCGGACGCGTCCGAGGCGCGCCCGCGCACGGGCCGGCAGATCCTCGCGGCGATCATCGCCGCGGTCGTGCTGGTCGGCGTGACCGCGACCGCCACGGCGATCGTGGTCTCGGCGACGACCGGCGGCGGCGCGACGCCGACCGCCTCCGACCCGACGGGGCAGGACGGCGGCGTCTCGGACGAGGCGCTCGAGCGGGCCCGCAAGGCCGGCTACAAGGAGGGCGCGCGCGACACGCGCCAGCAGGCCAAGGAGCAGCTGCAGGCGCGCTACCGCCAGGGCTACGCGAAGGGCTACGCGGAGGGGCGCGAGGAGGTGATCGACTCGGCGGGCTCGTCCGGGGGCTTCCAGGACGGCTACAACACGGGCGTGAAGGCCGCCGAGGAGGCCTACAAGAAGATCATCCAGCAGGCCCAGCGGATCATCGCCGAGGCCAACCAGGCGCCCGTGGCGACGGCGCCCGAGATCCAGCCCTAGCGATCGGCCCCCGCGGGGGTCAGGCCGTCAGGTCGGACGCCATCTCCTCGAACGCGTCGACGAAGCGCGCGCAGTCGTCGATCGTGTGGGCGATCGACAGCGTCCACTCCTCCTCGCGGCCCGGCGTCATGAAGACGCCGCGGTTCATGTTGTAGAGCCACGCGAGGTCGCAGAGCTCGCCGTCCTGCTGCGCCTTGAAGGACTCGTAGTCGACGATCGGGTCCTTCGCGAACGTCACGCAGCCCTTGGAGCTGATGCCGACGGTGTAGCCGGGGAGGTTGTGGCGCTCGAGGATCGCCGAGCAGCGGTCGAGCATGAAGTCGTTGAGCGCGTCGAGGTGGGCGTAGGCCTCGGGGGTGAGGACCTCGAGCAGGTTCGCCCGCGCCGCCGCCATCCCGAGCGGGTTGCCGTTGTAGGTGCCGACCTGGTAGACGGAGCCGTCGCGGACGCTCTCCATCGCCTCGTCGGTGCCGCCGATCGCGCCGATCGGCAGGCCGCCGCCCAGGGCCTTGGCGAGGGTGACCATGTCGGGCGTCACGCCGAACTTCTCGACCGCGCCGCCGGCCGCGATCGTCATGCCGGTCTTGACTTCGTCGAAGATCAGGATGATGCCGTGGCGCTTGGTGATCTCCCGCACCGCCTCGAGGTAGCCGGGCTCGGGCAGGACGACGCCGAGGTTCATCATCGCCGCCTCCATGATCACGCAGGCGGGCAGGCGCCCCTCGGCGGCCAGGGCCTCGATGCGGCGCTCCATCGCGGGGGCGTCGTTGAACGGCACCGGGATGGTCATGTCCGAGACGGCCTTCGGGATGCCGCCGCCGTAGGGGAGCGACTCGTAGTGCTCGCGGTCGCCGATCGCGGCGTAGGGGACGCCGATCGAGACCATCACGTAGTCGTGGTGGCCGTGGTACGACCCGAAGATCTTCATGATGGTGTCGCGGCCGGTCGCGGCGCGCGCGATGCGGATCGCGTCCATCGTGGCCTCGGACCCGGAGTTCGTGTAGCGCCACTGCGGGAGGCCCCAGCGCCGCTGCAGCTCCTCGGCGACGACGATCGCGTCCTCGGTCGGCGCCGCGAAGTGGGTGCCCTCGCGCATCCGCTGCGTGACGGCCTCGGTGATCACGGGGTGGGCGTGGCCCTGCACCATCGAGCCGAAGCCGTTGTGGAAGTCGATCATCTCCGTGCCGTCGACGTCCCAGACGTGGCTGCCCACGCCGCGCTCGAGGTAGATCGGCCACGGGTCCCGGAACTGGTACGAGGAGGCGACGCCGCCCGAGAGCGCGCGGCAGGCGCGCTCGTACATGCGGCCCGAGGCGGCGGTGTTGGCGTCCAGCTTCTTCGCCTCGCGCGCGGTCAGCTCGGCGATGCGCTCGCGGTCCAGCTCGATCGGTGCCCGTACGGCCATGGTGGTCCTCCTCGCGCTGATCGCGCGTTCAGTCCTCGGAACGATAGGGCCGCCCGCCCCGGCCCGTCAACGCGGGAAACCCCCTCAGGAGGGGGTGAAGAGCGACTCGGCGGTCGCCTGGCGCTCGCGGATCAGCCGCTCGACGGCCTCCTCGTCGCCGGCCCGCAGGAGCGCGATCGGGTCGGGGTCGCCGTTGACGATGCCCTCGAAGAAGACCTTGCGGTCCTCGTACGTCGGGAACAGGTCCTTCGCCCAGCCGCGCAGGCCGTTGAGGATCTCCGCGAGGCGCGCGTGCGGCTCGCCGTAGGCCTCGGCGATCTCGCGCTTGAGCCGCTTGGCCAGGGCCGGGCTCGCGCCCGACGTGGAGATGGCGATGGCGATCGGGCCGGAGCGCACGATCGCGGGCAGGATGAAGTTGCACAGGGGCGGCACGTCGACGACGTTGACCAGCATCGCGCGCGCCTCGGCCCGCTCGTAGATCTCGACGTTGAGCGCCGTGTCCTCGGTCGCGGCCACGACCAGCAGGTGCCCCTCGAGGTCGGACGGGTCGTAGGGGCGCTCCTCGAGGGTGATCGCGCCCTCGGCGGCGAGGTCGCGGATCTCGTCGATCGCCTGCTTGGCGACGACGTGGACGCGCGCGTTGGCGGCCAGCAGGCCCTCGACCTTCTCGAGGCCGATCGGTCCTGCGCCGACCACGAGGCAGGGCCGGTCGCCGAGGTCGAGGCAGGCCATGTAGAAGGTCTTCTCGAGCATCTTCGCGTTGCAGGTGGCGTCGCAGCGGTCGAGCTGGGCCGCGCAGACGCAGGGGCGATACGGCATGGCACGAAGCCTATCGTGGGCCGCGCGGCGCCGGATGGGTCACCATGGGCCCGATGGGCGACGTCCGGCACCTCTACGTGCACGTCCCGTTCTGCGCGCACCGCTGCGGGTACTGCGACTTCACGACGGTGACGGGCCACGACGAGCGCCACGCGGCCTACGTCGACGCCCTGCTCGGGGAGCTCGCCGCGCGCGGCGGGTGCCTCGCGGATCCCGTGGAGACCGTCTACCTCGGCGGCGGCACGCCGTCGCGGCTGGGTCCGGAGCTGCTCGGCGAGCTGCTCGACCGGCTGCCGCGCGCGCAGGCGGAGACGACGGTCGAGTGCAACCCCGAGGACGTCACCGACGACCTCGCCCGGGCGCTCGCCGCGCGCGGCTGCCGCGTGTCGCTCGGCGCGCAGACCTTCGCGCCCGCGCTGCTCGACGTGCTCGAGCGGCGCACCACGCCCGCCGGGGTCCGCGACGCCGTCGGGCGCCTGCGCGCGGCCGGCGTCGCGTCGATCTCCCTCGACCTGATCTTCGGGATTCCCGGCGAGACGACCGACGACCTCGAGGGCGACCTCGACGCGCTCATCGCGCTGGCGCCCGACCACGTCTCCGCCTACGAGCTCGAGGCCAAGCCCGGGACGCGCTTCACGGTCCACCACGGCGCCGCGCTGGCCGCGCAGGCCGACCGCGTCGAGGACCACCTCGACCGCGTCGTCGACCGGCTCGGCGCGGCCGGCTACGACTGGTACGAGGTCGCGTCGTTCGCGCGCGGGCCCGGCCAGCGCGCCGTCCACAACACCGCCTACTGGCGGGGACGCGACTACCTCGGCCTCGGCATCGGCGCGGTCTCGACCGTGGCCGGCGAGCGGCGCGCGAACGGCCCCAAGCTGGCCGCCTACCTCGACGACCCGGCCGGTGCGCCCTGCGCGCTGGAGGCGATCGACGCCGAGACCGCCGCGCGCGAGCGGCTGATGCTCGGCCTGCGCCTGGCCGAGGGCGTCGCGCTCGACGGGGAGCTCGCGGACCTGGTCGACGAGGCCGGCGTGGCGCGGCTGGTCGCCGCCGGGGTGGCCCGCCGCGAGGGCGGTACACTGCGGCTCGAGCGGCGCGGCCGGATGCTCCTGCACGACTGCGTCGCGGAGATCCTGCGATGAGCGCCGACACGCCCGACATCGAGCTGACCCCGCGGCGGCGCGAGGTCCTGCGCGCCGTCATCGAGGAGCACATCTCGACGGGGCAGCCCGTCGGCTCCCAGACCCTCGTGCGCCAGCACGGCTTCGAGACCAGCGCGTCGACCCTGCGCTACGAGCTGGCCTGGCTCGAGTCGGTCGGCCTGCTCGGCCACCCGCACACCTCCGCCGGGCGCGTGCCGACCGAGCTCGGCTACCGCTTCTACGCGGGCGCCCTGCTCGAGGAGCGCGCGGCGGTGCAGCCCCTGCCCGTGCAGCTCGGCGACGCCAGCCGCGAGGTCGACGAGGCCCTGCGCGCGACCACCGAGGCGCTCTCGCAGGTGACGAGCCTCCTGGCCATCGCCAGCGCGCCGTCCCTGCCCGTCGCCGACATCCGCCACGTCGAGGTGCTCGCGCTGCAGCCGCAGGTCGTGATGGTGGTGGTGATCACGGGCTCGGGCGCGGTGGCCAAGCGCACGATCGTCTTCGACGCGCCCGTGGACCCGGGGCTCGTGGAGTGGGGCCGGGCCTACCTCAACGACACCCTCGCGGACGGCTCGATCACGGAGCGCGCGGTCCGCGCGCGGCTCGAGGACCCCGCGCTCGACGTGCGCGAGCGGTCCTTCCTCGATCCCATCGCGCCCGTCTTCCACGACCTCTTCGAGGCGGGTCCCGACCGGCTCGTGGTGGGCGGGGCGTCGCGCCTGATGCGCGAGCTGAGCGCGCGCGAGCGCGACCAGGAGGGGCTCAGCGCGCTGGCCGGCGTGCTCGAGGAGCGCGCCGAGATGCTGGACCGCCTGCGCGGGGCCCTGCGCGGCGACAGCGTGATCGTGCGCATCGGCGAGGAGCACGGCGAGCCCGCGCTGCGGCCCGTGGCGATGGTCACGGCGGGCTACGGGCTGCCCCGGCGCGCGCTCGGCGCCGTCGGCGTGATCGGGCCCGTGCGGATGGACTACGCGCAGGCGATCGTCGCCGTGCGCGGCGCGGCGGCCGCGCTCAGCGCGTACGTCGAGGACGTCTACGAGGACTGAGCGGGGCCGCGTGAACTGGGCGCTGCTCGGCGCCGGCGCGGCCCTGGCCGCGTACCAGGCGTGGGCGATCAGCGTCCGCTGGGCCGAGGCGCGCACGCTGCCGCCCGCCGAGCGCCGCGTGATGCTGTGGGTGCTCGCCTTCACGCGCGGGCTCGGGCTGCTCCTGGGGCTCGTCCTGATCGGCGGCGCGCTCCTGCGCATGGGCTGACCCGGAGGGGCCGCCGCCCGAGGCGGGATACCATCCCCGGTGATGGCGGCCAAGCCCGACTACTACGACGTGCTCGGGGTCCCGCGCGACGCCTCCGACGAGGACATCAAGCGCGCCTTCCGCGGCCTCGCCCGGCAGCTGCACCCCGACGTCAACCCGGACGACCCCGAGGCCGGCGAGCGCTTCCGGCTGGTCGCGGAGGCCTACGAGGTGCTGTCGGTGCGCGAGACGCGGGTGCAGTACGACCGCTTCGGGCACGCCGGCGTGTCCGGCGCGGGGATGGGCGGCCAGGGCTTCGGCAACCTCGACGACATCCTCGGCATGTTCTTCGGGGACGGGCTGTTCGGCGGGCGCGCGCGCGGTCCGATGGCCGGCGCCGACGCGGCGACCGCGACGACGCTGACCCTGCGGGAGGCCGCCGCCGGGGTCCAGCGCGACCTCGACGTCGAGGTGGTCGTCCACTGCGAGCGCTGCGCGGGCTCGGGCGCGGAGCCGCCGACGCGGCCGATCCCGTGCCCGACCTGCGGCGGCGCCGGCGAGGTGCGGCAGGTCTCCAACACGCCGCTCGGGCAGATCGTGCGGCAGCTGCCCTGCAGCGCCTGCCGCGGCCGTGGTGCCACCGTCGAGACGCCCTGCGTCGACTGCGGCGGCCAGGGTCGGCGGCCCGAGCGCCGCACCGTCAGCGTGGGCATCCCGGCGGGCGTCGACTCGGGCCAGCGCGTGCGCGTCGTCGGGCAGGGCCACGCGGGCGACCCCGGGGCGCCCCCGGGCGACCTCTACGTCGGCATCCAGATCGAGGAGGATCCGGCGCTGGTGCGCGACGGCCTCGACCTCCACGTCCTGGTCGACCTGACCGCCACGCAGGCGATGCTCGGCGCCACCGTGCACGTGCCGACGCTCGACGGCATGGAGACGATCGTGCTGCAGTCCGGCACCCAGCCGGGCGAGCGGCGCACCCTGCGCGGTCAGGGCATGCCGATGGTGGGCAACGAGGGCCGCCGCGGCGACCTCCACGTCACCTTCGCGGTGCACATCCCGCGCAAGCTCGAGCCGACCGCGCGCCAGCTCGTGGAGGAGCTCGACCGGCAGATCCCGCAGGAGGCCTACAAGGCCGACACGGGCCTGTTCGGGCGGATCCGGCGCGGGTTCAGCGGTGGCTGACCCCGAGCTGCGCCGGCTGGCGATCGCCGTCGATGCCGATCGCCGCGAGGAGGCGATCGCGGTCCTCGTGGAGCGCTTCCCGGACGGCTTCGAGGAGACGGACGCCGGGTTCGCCGTCGTCGTCGCGGCCGCTGCGCCGGCGCCGGACCTGCCCGCCTGGATGGCGGTGTCCGCCGCGGCGGTGCCCGCCGGCTGGCGCGACGGGTGGCGCGACTTCCATGCGCCCTGCGCGATCGCCGGCACGTGGGTGCGCCCGCCCTGGCTCGACGAGCCGGCCGACGCCGTCGTGCTCGAGCCCGGCTACGCCTTCGGCACGGGCGCGCATCCGACGACGCGCGGCGTGGGGGAGCTGCTCGCCCGCGAGCCCGCGGGCTCGGTGCTCGACCTCGGCTGCGGGTCGGGCCTGCTCTCGATCCTCGCCGCCGCCTGGGGCCACGGCCCCGTCACCGCCTGGGATCTCGATCCGCATGCCGTCGCCGCCGCCCGGGCCAACGTGGAGCGCAACGGCCTCGCCGACCGGATCGCGGTGGTGCAGGCCGACGTGCTGGCCGCCGAGCTGCCCGCCTGCGATCTCGCGCTCGCGAACATCGAGCGGCGCGTGGTCGAGGCGCTGCTGGCCCGCGACGGGCTGCCCGCGCGGGTCATCGCCAGCGGGCTGCGCGCCGACGACCCGCTCGATCTCGGCCCGTGGCGGGTCGCCGACGAGCGGGTCGAGGACGGCTGGCGGACGCTGCTCCTGACCCGCTAGGGGTCAGCGCATCGTCTCGATGAAGCTGTCGATCTTGGTCGGCGGCGTCGGCGGGCTGGTGGTCGCGTCGCCGAACCAGGCCTTGAAGGCCGCCTGCTGCGCGGGCCGCAGGGCCTCCGGCAGGGGCGCCTGGATCTCGGTGGCCATCGCCACGTTGAGGATCGCCTTCATCGCCTTCACGCCCGTGGCGTGGTCGGGGTCGCCGTAGACGTTCTCGAGCTCCTGGCGGCCCCGTGGCGTGCGGTAGTCGTACGCCTCCCAGTCGATCTCCTGGCCGTGGTCGATCTGGTAGCCGCCGTCCTTCCAGTAGGCGTAGCGGGCGATCTTGCCGAGCCGGGTCCGCACCGCGGTGATGTGGTTGGCCCCCGGGTAGACCTGGGTGCCGTCGCCGCCCAGCTGGGCGGGCAGGGTCGCGATCTCGTCGGTGGCGTGCGCGACGAAGCGCCGCCCCTCGGCCTTCGGGTCGGCGAGGGCACCCGCGATCGAGGCGCGCTTGGCGATCTGCGCGTAGCGCCCGTCCTTGCGCCACTCCTCCGACCCCGTGGCGAGGGTCAGCATCAGGGGCGCGAGGTCGACGCTCGAGAACAGCTGCCGGCGGTCGACCTTCGCCTGCGGGGTCCAGCCGCCCGTCGGGTCCTTGATGATCAGGGGGACGCGCGAGCCCTCCTCGTAGAAGGAGAAGCCCTTGCCGCGCATGCCGTGGGCGCCCGCGTACTCGCCGTGGTCGGAGGTGAACACGACGATCGTGTTGTCGGCGAACGGCGACTGCGAGAGCGCCTTCAGGGCCGAGTAGATCTCGAGGTCGACGTCGAAGGTCATGCCCGCGTACGTGTCGAGCATCTTGCGCCACGGCTCGGGCACGCGCCGGTCGTCGGGCAGGTCGCCGAACGAGTCGTTGTGGGCGTCCACCGACGAGCGCTGGAGCTGCGGCTTGTTCTGCGCCTCGCGCTCGGCGTTGGTCTCGTAGTTGGCGGCCATCTCGCGGAAGATCCGGCGCGGGTGCTGCTGGCCCTGGATGCGGCGCGTGTAGTAGGGGTAGAACTGGATGTCGTGCGGGTTGATCAGGCTCAGCACGGTGCACCACGGGCCGCCGTCGGCCGGGCGGCTCCACAGCCACTCGCGGAACTGCTGGCGCGTGATCGGGTCCATGAACTGGCCCTGGCCGGCGCCGCCGTCGGGCGAGGGGCAGGTGCCGTAGTAGGCGTCCGGCACCGTGAACCCGTAGGCCTCGTAGGGGTTGGCCATGCAGCCGTTGACGGTGCCGGGTCCGGACACGTCGGACGGCGTGATGTGCCACTTGCCGACCCAGAAGGTCTCGTAGCCCTGCTGGCGCAGCATCGTCCCGAACGTCGGGAAGCCGGGGTTCAGCTCGGCCGTGCCGGTGGTGGCGAAGATGCCGATCTGGTGCGTGTAGAGGCCCGTGGCCTGCGCGGCGCGCGCCGGGGTGCAGTCGTTCGAGACGGTGTAGTAGTGCGTGAAGCGCACGCCGTCGTCGCCGAGCTTCGTGATCGTGGGGCAGACCTCGCGCTGCTTCGCCGGGCCCATGAAGGCGTACGGCGAGCGCAGCTGGTCGACCATGATGAAGAGGATGTTCATGCCGCCCCTGGGGCCCGACTGGGCGCGGGCGGCGGGCATCGTCCACTTCGGCAGGGCCGCGGCGGCCCCGGCCGCGAGGCCGCCCGCGGCGGCGTACTGCAGGAGCGACCTGCGCGACAGGCCCCCTTCGCTTCTCGGTGCGCTCATCGTGCGGCTCTCCTCCGTCGTGCGACCCCGGGACCCTACAGGTCCGCGAACG
>CAIQOY010000138.1 GCA_903873565.1 uncultured Actinomycetes bacterium | reverse complement strand
GGCTCGAGCGCGGCCTGCCCGTGCTGCTGCAGACCGACACCTGGCGCGCCCACCCGGACCGCATCGCGCGCTCCGCGCACGCCGGAGCCGACCTCAACGGCCTCAACGCCCGGCTCCTGCGCGAGCTGCGCGACGAGGCGGGCGCGGGCGACGTCCTGATCGGCGGCCTCGTGGGCCCGCTCGGCGACGGCTACGGGGGCGACGCCGCACCCGACGCCGCGACCGCCGAGCGGCTGCTCGGGCCGCAGGCCGAGGCCCTCGCCGCGGGCGGCGTCGACCTGCTGGTCGCCGCCACCCTGCCCGACGCCGGCGAGGCGCTCGGGATCGCCCGGGCGCTGGCCGCGACCGGGCTCCCGTACCTGGTCGGCGCCGTGGTGCGACCCGACGGCACGCTGCTCGACGGGTCGCGGCTCGGCGACCTCGTCGCGGCCATCGACTCCGGGGCCGCGCGGGCGCCGGTCGGCTACGCGCTGACCTGCGTGCACCCGTCGGTGGCCGCGGCCGCGCTCGCCGCCGAGCCCGTGGGCGATCGGGTGATCGCCTGCTTCGCCAACGCCTCCGCGCTCAGCCCCGAGGAGCTCGACGGGCGCGCCGAGCTCGACGCCGGCGAGCCCGGCCCCTTCGCGGCGCAGCTCGACGCACTCGGGCTGCCGGTGTCGGGGGGCTGCTGCGGCACGGACGAGCGCCACCTCGCGGCGCTCGCCGAGCGCCTCACGGCACGTCGAGGGTGAGCACGCCCTGCTCGGCGTCGAGCAGGTAGCGCTTGGTCGCGACCCCGCCGCCGCCCGAGTAGCCGACCATCGCCCCGTTCGACCCGATCACCCGGTGGCACGGGATGATCAGCGGGATCGGGTTGCGGCCGTTGGCCGCTCCGACGGCGCGCGTGGCCGCGGGCTGGCCGATCGCGGCGGCGATGTCGCCGTAGGTCGCCGTCTCGCCGTAGGGGACGGACACCAGCGCCGCCCACACGCGCCGCTGGAAGGCCGTGCCGACGGGGGCGAGCGGCAGGTCGAAGTGCTGGCGCTCGCCCGCGAACCACTCGGCGAGCTGCGTCGCGGCCCGGTCGACCGTGGGCCCGCCCTCGACGGCGTCCGCGGGCACCACCCCGGCGTCGCCCGGCAGGTGCAGCTCGATCAGCCAGTCGTCGTCGGCGAGGACGGTGACCTCGCCGAGGGGGGTCGGGACGCGGCGCCAGGTGACCACGGGGCCAGCCTAGTGCCGCGGGCGCGGATGTCTAGCGGCCCGGCATGAAGCGCCGCACGAGCGCGACGCGGCGGGCCGGGCGGCCCGTGCGCTCCTCGGCCGCGTCGGCGGAGAGCAGGATCGAGGAGATCGCGTTGGCCGCGACCAGCCGCAGGGGCTCGGGCTCCCACTTGCGCCCCTCGTGCCCGACCCAGGGCAGGGCGAGGAGGTCGGACTCGCGGCCCAGGACAAGGTCGGCGAGGGTGCGGCCGGCGATCGAGGTACCGGTCAGGCCGTGGCCGGCGAACCCGCCCGCGTGGCCCATCCCCGTCCGCGGGTCGTAGACGACGCTCATCGACCAGTCGCGCGGCGCGGCGAAGGACCCGCCCCAGCGGTGCTCGATGGCGGCGTCGCGGGCGGCCGGGAAGTGGAACCGGAGCGCCTGCTCGACGCGCGCCATGATCGCCTCGTTGACGTCGTTCTCGTCGCGGATCCGGTTGCCCGCGTAGTAGGAGGTGCCGCGCCCGCCGATGGCGATGCGGTCGTCCATGGTGCGCTGGGCGTAGAAGAAGTGGTAGCGCTGGTCGGCGATCGGCTCGCAGTTGCCCCAGCCGAGCTCGTCCCAGACCGCGGGCGGCAGCACCTCGGTCTGCAGCATGTGCGAGTACAGGCGCAGGTAGCGCCGCCGCCCGCCCGGCAGGTCGCGCGTGAACGACTCCGTCGCGCGGATCACGACGTCGGCCTGGACGGTCCCCTGCGCGCAGACGAGCCGCCCGCGCTCGACCGCGGTGACCGGCGTCTGCTCGTGGATCACGACGCCGAGCCGCTCGCAGACGCGGGCCAGGCCGCGCACCAGGCGCGCCGGGTCGATGCGCGCGCAGTGCGGCGTGTAGGTGGCGGAGACGGCGCCGTGGAAGCGCACCCGCCGCTGCAGCTCCTCGAGGGAGATCTCCCAGACGTCGGCCTCGGTGAACCCGCGCGCGCGGCGGCCGGCGACGCCCGCCTCGACGCGGTCGGCCTGCGTGGGGGAGGTGGCGATGCGCAGCGCCCCGCCCTTGTGCCAGCCGCACTCGATGCCCTCCTCGGCGACCACGGACCCGACCCAGTCGATGCCGTCCATGAAGGCGCGCTCGGCCCGGCGCACGGCGTCCATCCCGCCGTAGCGGGAGAAGACGCGCGCCTCGCCCGCCATCCCGGCCGACTGGAAGCCGCCGTTGCGGCCCGACGCGCCGTAGCCGACGATGTCGCGCTCGCAGACGACGATCGAGAGGCGCGGGTCGGCCTTGGCCAGGCAGTAGGCGGTCCACAGGCCCGTCAGCCCGCCGCCGGCGATCGCCACGTCGACCCGGCGGTCGCCCGGCAGGGGGTCGCGGGGGTCGAGCGGCTCGGGCACGCCCGCGAGCCAGCCGGAGACGGCGCGGTAGCGGGCGTCGGCGGCGGAGCGCGATGCGGCGGGCGCGTCCACGGCGGTGGCCATGCCACCAGTATCGCAGTCAGTCCTCGATCACGGCGTCGCGCGGGAGCGCCGGCCAGTCGTCGGCCCGGAGCGCATCGCGGAAGGCCTCCGCCTGCGGCGACCACGTGCCGCGCGTGAAGACGGCGAGCGGGCGGTGGACCGGCGGGCGCAGCGGCAGCGCGTGCCGGCTGAGGCTCGACGGCACGATGTTCGCGGGGACGATCGCCACGCCGAGCCCGGTGGCGGCGAGCCGGACGGCGGCGTCGGCCTGGCCCGTGTAGACCGCCTCCCGCGGCACGACGCCGGCGCGGTCGCAGATCGAGTGCACGAGGTCGCCGAGGCCGTGCCCCGGCGGGAACAGCACCCACTCGTCGCCGGCCAGCGCGTCGACGCCGATGCCGGGCCCGCCGTAGGCCGGATGGTCGCGCCCGACGACGGCGACGAACGACTCGTAGCCGAGCAGCACGGCGGACACGCCGTCGTCGTCACGCGGCAGCGGCCCGACCCCGACGTCGGCGACGCCGCTCGTCACGGCCTCCATCAGGGCCTCGCGGTGGCGGTACTCGAAGAGCCGGATCGAGATGCCGGGGTGCTGGCGACGCAGCCGCTGGATCGCCTGCGGCAGGAGGCCGACCGCGAGCGAGAAGACGGTCGCGATCTCGAGCTGCGCGGACTCGAGGTCGAGGGCGGCCCGCGCCGAGCGGGCGCTGGACTGGGCGGCGAGCACGGCGGCGCGGGCCTCCGGCAGGAGCGCCCGCCCGGCTGCGGTCAGGCGCATGCCGCGGGGCAGGCGCTCGAGGAGCGGCCCGCCGATCTCGTCCTCGAGCACCCGCAGCTGCTGGGACAGCGACGGCGGGGTCACGTGCAGCCGCCGGGCCGCGGCGCGGACCGATCCGGTCTCGGCGACGGCGATGAAGCACTCGAGGCGGCGCAGGTTCACCGGAGCAGTGTAAGGCGATG
This sequence comes from uncultured Actinomycetes bacterium, assembly GCA_903873565.1. Classification (GTDB taxonomy): domain Bacteria; phylum Actinomycetota; class Thermoleophilia; order Gaiellales; family F1-60-MAGs149; genus F1-60-MAGs149. The sequence goes on along the minus strand of CAIQOY010000138.1, from coordinate 3,196 downwards.
CCTAACGTCTCGGGCGGGGAATCGACATTGCCTTTCCCCCGGGCGGGGTCTAGTGTCGCCGGCATGAGCACTCAGGAAGCGGAGCCCTTCACCGGCTGGAGCGACGAGCTGAAGGCCGAGTTCGCGGCCAACATGCGCAACGGCCAGGTCGGGATGGAGCTCCTCGACGAGAACAAGCACGCCCGCGTCTGGCGGATCTGCATCCCGCCGGGGGAGCGCTGCACGGCCCACCGCCACGTCCTCGACTACTTCTGGATCTGCACGTCGGGCGGCAAGGCGCGCAGCCACTTCGAGGACGGCTCGACCCGCTTCCCGGAGTACGGGGTCGGCGAGTACTGCGCGCTGTGGTTCGAGGAGGGCGAGTCGATGCAGCACGACCTCGAGAACATCGGCGACGAGGACCTCGTCTTCATCACCGTCGAGTACCTCGCCTCCGCCAACGAGCCGCTGCCCCTGGGGGACGCGTGAAGCCCGCCCCGTTCGCCTACCACGCGCCGACCGCCCTCGACGAGGCGCTCGCGCTGCTCGCCGCCGAGCCGGAGGCGCGCCTCCTGGCCGGTGGCCAGAGCCTCGTGCCGCGCATGCGCCTGCGCGTCGAGAAGCCGGCCGTCGTGATCGACCTCAACCGCGTCGAGGGCCTCGACGGGATCGCGGTCGACGGCGGCGCGGTCACCGTCGGCGCGCTCGTCCGCCAGCAGGCCCTCGTCGACGACGAGGCCGTCTTCCGGGCGCACCCGCTGATCCGCCTCGCGGGCAGCCACGCCGGGTTCCACACGACCCGCCACCGCGGCACCGTCGGCGGCTCGATCGCCTTCGCCGCGCCGTGGGCGGAGCTGTCGGCCACCGCGATCACCCTCGGCGCCACGATCACGGCCCGCTCGTCCGCCGGCGAGCGGGCGATCGCGGCGGGCGACTTCTTCCTCGGCCCGCACCAGACGGCGCTCGCCGCGGGGGAGATGGTGACCCAGGTCCGCTTCCCGGCCGCCGACGCCGGCACCGGCTTCGGCTTCCACGAGGCGAGCCCGCGCTGGCGCGACTACGCGACCGCCGCGGCCTCGGCGTCGATCACCGTCCGCGACGGCGCCGTCGCCGACGCGCGCCTGACCCTGCTCAGGGCCGCGCCCGCGCCCCTGCAGGTCGACGCCGCGTCGATCCTCGCGGGGCGCGCCGTCGACGAGGCCGCGATCGCCGACGTCGTCGCGGCGCTCGACGGCATCGACCCGCCCGACGACGTCGAGGCGAGCGGCCGCCACCGCGCCCGCCTCGCCCGCACCCTGACCGAGCGCGCCCTCGCCGACGCGTGGGCGAACGCGAAGGAGGCCGCCGCATGAGCGCCACCGAGAACGGCCTGGTGACCGTCCGCGTCACCGTCAACGGCCGCGCGTACGAGCGGGCCGTCGAGCCGCGCAAGGCGCTGTCCGACTTCATCCGCGAGGACCTCGGGCTGACGGGCACGCACGTGGCCTGCGAGCACGGCTTCTGCGGCGTCTGCAACATCCTGCTCGACGGGCAGACGGTGCGCTCGTGCCTGATGTTCGCCGTGCAGGTCGACGGGCACGCGATCGAGACGGTCGAGTCCCTGGCGTCCCCCGACGGCACCCTCAGCCCGCTCCAGCAGGCCTTCAACGACCACGCGGGCCTGCAGTGCGGCTACTGCACGCCCGGCATGCTGATGACGGCGAAGGAGCACCTCGACCGCCACCCCGACGGCGGCACCGACGAGGAGATCCGCGAGGCCATCGCGGGCGTGCTCTGCCGCTGCACGGGCTACCAGCAGATCATCGAGTCGATCCGCGCCGCGGCCACGACCGGGAAGGGGGCCTGACATGCAGGTCGAGCAGGATCCGAACGCCGCGCGCATCGCCCAGACCACGGCCCCCGGGTCGAGCGGCCTGCGCTGGATCGGCAAGAGCCTCAACCGCGTCGAGGACCCGCGCTTCCTGCGCGGGGAGGGCCGCTACGTCGACGACATCTCGCTGCCCGGCATGCTCCACGCCGCGATCAAGCGCAGCCCGCACGCCCACGCCCGCATCACCCGCATCGACACGTCGAAGGCGGAGGCGCTGCCCGGCGTCGTGCGGGTCCTGACCGGCAAGGACGTCGAGGCGCACGCCGGCCAGCTGCCGTCGTTCTCGATGAACCCGAACATCCGCCACGACATGATCGTGGTCGACAAGGTGCGCCACTACGGCGAGTGCGTCGCGGCCGTCATCGCGGAGAGCCGCTACATCGCCGAGGACGCCGTCGACCTGATCGAGGTCGACTACGAGCCGCTGCCCGTGGTCCTCGACCCGTTCAAGGCGCAGGAGGAGGGCGCGCCCCTCGTCCAGGACGCGATGGGCACCAACGTGGCCTACGCGCGCACCTTCTCGTTCGGCGAGGTCGAGGAGACCTTCGCCGCGGCGGACCGCACCGTCACCGTCGACCTCTACTGGCCCCGCTCGACGGGCATGCCGATGGAGACCAACGGCGCGATCGGCGACTACGACCCGGGCTCGGGCGTGCTCACCATCTACGCCAACTCGATGAACTTCACGTACTTCCTGTGGCTGATCGCGGGCACGCTCAAGATCCCCGCCAGCAAGCTCAAGGTGGTGCCCGTCGCCGCCGGCGGCTCCTTCGGGTCGAAGTTCTTCATGCACAAGGTGCCGGCCTTCGCGGGCTGGCTGTCTCTGATGGTGGGCCAGCCGGTCAAGTACGTCGAGGACCGCGTCACCCACATCGTCAACAACGACCACTGCGGCTCGGACCGCACCTACACGGCCTCGCTCGCCTTCTCCGACGAGGGCGAGTTCCAGGCGCTGAAGATCGACTGCACCGACGACTACGGCGCGTTCCTGCAGTTCGGCGTCGGCACGCACGGCAACTCGCTGTCGCAGATCTGCGGCCCGTACCGGATCTCGAACGTCGAGTACTCGCTCAAGGCGGTGCTCACGAACAAGAACCAGCAGGGCGCCTACCGCGGCTTCGGGGCGGAGGTCTCCAACTGGATCCTCGAGCGCCTCGTCGACCACGCCGCGCACGACCTCGGGATGGACCGGGTCGAGATCCGGCGCCGCAACCTGCTGCCGCCCGACGTCTTCCCGTACCGGACGCCGACGGGCAACATCTACGACTCGGGCAACTACCCGGGCGTGCTCGAGAAGATCCTCGCCGACTTCGACTACGACCACTGGGTCAAGTACCGCGATGACGC
>CAIQOY010000137.1 GCA_903873565.1 uncultured Actinomycetes bacterium | reverse complement strand
GATCCCCTGCTCCATCGAATCCCTCCCGATCGGGAACGGGTGCCAGCCTAGTGCGGGCATCGGACGGATCCGGGACGCGGCGCGGCGATCGCCCTAGAGGGCCTCCAGGAAGCGCTCGGCGGCGTCCCCGAGGCGGGTCCCCGGATGCTGCTCGGCGACCTGCCTGAGCTGCGCACGGGCGGTGTCTGGGTCGCGCAGCCAGAGCAGCATCAGGGCCAGGTGCAGGCGCGGCGAGGGGTCCGCGGGGTAGTCGCGCACGAGCGGCCCGAGCTGCCCGAACGCCACGGCCGGCTCGTCCTTCGAGAAGCCGGCCACGATCCGGCCGACGCGCGCCTCCACGAGGTCCGGGTCCACGGTGAGGGCCGCGTCGAACGCCGCGATGGCGTCCCGTCGGCGCCCCTCGGCCATCAGCGCGGCCGCGTGGGCGACCTGCGCCTGCGCGTCGTCGGGGTTGGCGGCGGCGCGCTCGGCCAGCACGTCCGGGTCCTCCGTGCCGGCGTCGGCGGCCGGGATGAAGGGCGGGTAGCCGGGCGGCAGCTGCGGGTGCAGGAGGTCGTCGGCCGCGACGCCGTAGAACCCCTCGGGGTCCGCCTCGCGCACCGCGCGCAGCGCCTGCTCCGCGTCGGCGCGCCGCCCCGACCAGAGCAGGGCCACGCCGTGCGAGAAGCGGGCGAAGGCGTCGTCGGGCGCCGCGTCCGCGAGCTCCCGCAGCGCGTCGATCGCCGCGGCGGGATCGGCCGGGTCGTAGGCCGCCAGCGCGCTGGCCACCGGGGCGCGCGGGTCGTCGACCCCGGCGAGCGTGGCCTCCGCGGCCGCGGCGTCGTCCGCCGCCACCTGGGCGGCGGCGAGCAGGAGCAGCGCGTCGGGGCTCGGGTCGGCGGCGGCGCGGCGCTCCGCCCAGGCCAGGCGCTCGCGCTCGTCGGCCGGCATCCCCGCCACGGGCGGCAGGGCGATCCGCGGCCGGCCCGGCAGGGGGTCGATGGTCGCTCTCGGGCCCGTCGCCTCGGCGGCGGCGGGGGCGCCATCGTCGGTCCGGAGCGCGGCGAGCCCGACCACCGCGGCGGCCACGAGCGCCGCCACCGCGACGAGGGCGACCAGCCGGCCGCGCGGGATCCCGCGCCGTTCGGGGCTGGAGCTGGCCACAGCCGCAGGCTACCAGCGGCCGGGCGCGGCCCCCGCGGACGGGAATACGGCGCGCTGACGCCGCGTTTTTCCGAATACCGTTTGCCGCTTGGCATAAGGAACCGCTATACATTCCCGTGCGCCGACCCCCCATCCGGCGCGAAAGGCCCCCGCAGATGACCACGTACCGCGAACTGCTCGCCCAGGTCAAGTCCGAGATCGAGGAGATCGACGCCGCCGCGCTCGCCGACGAGCTCGCCGGCGCGGCCCCGCCGCTCCTCATCGACGTGCGCGAGCCCGACGAGTACGAGCAGGGCGCGATCGCGCAGGCGCTGCACATCCCCCGCGGCTTCCTCGAGTCGCGGATCGAGGCGGCCGCGCCCGACAAGGGCGCCCGGATCGTGCTCAGCTGCGCCTCCGGCGCGCGCAGCGCGTTCGGCGCCAAGGCCCTGCAGGAGCTCGGCTACACCGACGTCGTGTCGCTCGCGGGCGGGTTCTCCGGCTGGAAGCAGTCCGGCCACCCGTGGGCGGAGCCGAAGGTCCTCGACGCGGAGCGCCGCCGCCGCTACAGCCGCCACCTGGTGATCCCGGAGGTCGGCGAGGCCGGCCAGCTCGCCCTGCTCGGCGCCAAGGTGCTGATGATCGGCGCCGGCGGGCTCGGCTCGCCGTCGTCGCTGTACCTCGCGGCCGCCGGCGTCGGCACGATCGGCATCATCGACGACGACGTCGTCGACGCCTCCAACCTGCAGCGCCAGGTGATCCACAGCACCGAGCGGATCGGGATGCCCAAGGCCGAGTCGGCGCAGATGACGCTGACCGCCCTCAACCCCGACGTCGAGGTCGTGCAGTACCGCGAGCGCCTCTCGAGCGCCAACATCGACGCGATCATCGCCGGCTACGACGTCGTCGTGGACGGCACCGACAACTTCCCGACGCGCTACCTGCTCAACGACGCCTCGGTCAAGCACGGGATCCCCGTGGTGCACGCCTCGATCTTCCGCTTCGAGGGCCAGCTGACGGTGTTCAAGCCGCACGAGGGCCCCTGCTACCGCTGCCTGTTCCCCGAGCCCCCGCCGGTCGAGCTGGCCCCGAGCTGCGCCGAGGGCGGCGTCCTCGGCGTCCTGCCCGGCATCATGGGCACGCTGCAGGCCACCGAGGCGATCAAGCTGCTGCTCGGCATCGGCGAGCCCCTGGTCGGCCGCCTGCTCCTCGCCGACGCCCTCGACATGAGCTTCCACGAGGTCTCGCTGCGCCGCGACCCGGCCTGCCCGGTCTGCGGGGAGCACGCGGGCCCGATCGAGTACATCGACTACGACGAGTTCTGCGCGGGCGGGGCCCACGCGACCGCCCACTAGGAGCCGCCGTGTCCCTCCAGATCCGCATCCCCCCGGTCCTGCGCCCCTCCGTCGGCGGCGCCCGCCAGGTCGAGGTCTCCGGCGCGACCCTGCGCGAGGCCCTCGACGACCTGTTCGCGCAGTTCCCCGCCGTGCAGCCCCAGATCGTCGACGGCGAGGGCCAGATCAACCGCTTCGTCAACGTCTACGTCGACAACGAGGACGTGCGCCTCGGCCAGGGCCTCGACACGCCCGTCGCGGACGGCGGCACGGTCATCGTGCTGCCCGCCATGGCCGGCGGCTCCGTGTTCCCCCCGAACGTCTGCCGCGGCGGCGGCGACGTCCTCAGCGCGATCGGCGGCACGCCGCTGGTCGAGCTGCCGCACCTGCGCCCGGAGGGCGGCGCCCGCGTCTGGGCCAAGCTCGAGATGCTCAATCCGTCCGGCTCCATCAAGGACCGCGTGGCCCTCAGCCTGATCGAGGCGGCCGAGGCCGAGGGGCGCCTGACGCCCGGCTCCGGGCAGGTCGTGATGGAGCCCACCAGCGGCAACACGGGCATCGCGCTGGCGATGATCTGCGCCGTCCGCGGCTACCGCTTCCGCGCCGTGATGCCGGAGTCCGCGACGACCGAGCGCGTCCAGCAGATCTCGATGTACGGCGCCGAGATCGTCTTCTCCCCCGGCGAGCTCGGCTCGAACGGCGGCGTCGCCCTGGCCCGCGAGCTGGCGGCCGCCGACCCGTCGATCTACATGCCGTTCCAGTACGCCAACCCGGAGAACCCGAACGCGCACTACCGCACGACGGGCCCCGAGATCCTCGACGCCCTCGACGGCAAGGTCGACGCCTTCGTCGCCGGCCTCGGCACGGGCGGCACCCTGATGGGCGTCGGCCGGGCCCTGCGCGAGGCCAACCCCGACGTGCAGATCGTCGCCGCCGAGCCCCTCCAGGGCGAGTCGGTGATGGGCCTGCGCTCCCTCGAGGACGGCTACACGCCGGAGATCCTCGACGTGTCCCGGCTCGACCGCAAGCTGCTCGTCACCAACACCGAGTCGGTGCTCGCGATGCGGCAGGCGCTGCGCCGCGAGGGCATCTGGATCGGCGTCTCCTGCGGCGCGGCGCTCAGCGTCGCCCTGCGCGTCGCCGGCCAGATGGATCCGGACCAGAACGTGGTGACGGTGTTCGCCGACGGCGGGGCGCGCTACGCCTCCGCCAACCTCTTCGAGGAGCGCGACGGCGAGGACCTCGAGGAGCTGATGGAGGATCGTCTCTGGTGGTAGACGGCGCGCCGCTCGTCCTGCCCCGCGCGCTGAGGGACGAGCTCGTCGCCCACGCCCGCGCCGGCCTCCCGAACGAGGCCTGCGGCATCCTCGGCGGCCGCGGCGGCGTCGTGGAGCGCTTCTACCCGGCCGTCAACGGCGAGCCGAGCCCGTTCTTCTACAACATCGACGGCCAGGACCTGCTGCGCATCCTCGGCGAGATCGAGCGCGACTTCGGCGTCGACCCGGCGCGGGAGGACGTGGAGGACGCGGTGGCGGCGATCTACCACAGCCACGTCGAGAGCCCGGCCTTCCCGTCGCGCACGGACGTCGAGATCGCGCACTGGCCGGACGCCGCCTACGTGATCGTCAGCCTCGGCGCCGAGCCGCCCGACGTCCGCGCCTTCATGATCCGGGACGGCCGGATCGAGCGCCGCGAGATCGTCGAGGCCTAGGCCGGCTTCCGGCGGATCGTCTGCGGCGGCTCCTCGTCGGCCGAGCCCTGCTCCGCCGGCATCGGCAGGAGCGTCGTCTCGAAGGCCGTGGAGAGGCCGATCACCGAGTGCGTGCGGTGCACGTCGTTCATCGTGCGGATCTGGTGCAGGACGCGCTCCAGGTCGACGGTGCTCTCCGCGCGCACCTTCAGGAGGTACGCCCACTCCCCGGCGACCGCGTGGCACTCGAGCACGTTGGGCAGGGCCTGCAGCCGCTCGGTGAAGTCCGGGATGTCGAAGGCGGCGTTGTCGACGAACACGAAGGCCACGACCCCGTAGCCGAGGGCGTCCGCGTCGACGACCGCGCGGTAGCCCGTGATCACCCCCCGCGCCTCGAGCTTCTTGACGCGCTCGTGGACGGCGGCCTGCGACAGCCCGACCCGCTTGGCGAGATCGCCGTAGGTCGTCTTGCCGTCCTCCTGGAGGATCTGGATGATCTGCCAATCAATGGGGTGCATGCGGGTTTACCGAAGATTTACGGTTGATGACTTGCGTTCGCCGAAGATCCTCTGGTAGTGTACCGGGTGCACGAGGGAAATACCACCCTCGCAGACCCTCGAGACGATATCCATGCAGCCCATCGCCGCCCTCTCCCTCCTCCTCGGCCAGCGCGAGTCCGTGCACCGCACGAACCCCGAGCGCCCGGAGACGGTGGCGCGCCGCTCGCGGCCGGCGCTGCGCTCGAAGCGCGTCTGACCCAGTTTCCTCTCCACCCTCCTCTCCTCTCCTTCAGTCTCGGCCCCCGCTCCGGCGGGGGCCGAGCTGTTTTCCGGGGCGGATGCGGGCGGCGCCTGGCGGACGATCGCCGGTGAAAGCGGGGAATTGCGTCGACTTTCTCCTCTGCTTCCGATCATTACCGAACATTTACAGGTTTTTGCTTGACAATTCCGAATGATCTCCGGTACCCTGCCGTCACTATGAAGCTCGAGACCCTCTCCCACAAGCCCAGCCACTCCACTCCGATCCCGGCGTTCGACTTCCTCTTCGCCGCCCCGGAGAAGCGCCCCGCCGCGACGGCGGCCAAGCGCGAGCGGTCGTGGCTCCAGCGCCCGCTCCGCACGCGGCGCGTCTGACCCGATTTCCTCTCCACCCTCCTCTCTCTCCTCTCGTCTCGGCCCCCGCTCCGGCGGGGGTCGAGCCGTTTTCGGGGGCGGGTGACCCGCGCGGGTAGGATGCCCGCGCGATGGGCCGCAACCGCTCCCCCCGTCTGAAGGCGCGCGTCCTCGTCGAGCGCGACGGCCGGATCCTGCTGGTCCGCCACGCCAAGCGCAAGCAGAAGGCCTTCTGGTGCCTGCCCGGCGGCAACGCCGACCCCGGCGAGTCGATCGCCGAGGCCGCGCGCCGGGAGCTCCGCGAGGAGACCGGCGTCGACGTGGAGCTGGAGGGCGCCGTCCTGATCCTCGACGGGCCCGACGCCTACACGGGCGACGGCGGCGCCGTCGAGGTGATCCTGCGGGGCTCGATCGCCGCGGGCGAGCCCGGCCCGACCGACCATCAGGGCGATCCCTACCTCGACCGCATCGAGTGGCGTGCGCTCGACGACCTGCCGCCGAGCTTCCGGCCGGCCTCCCTCGCCGCCCTGCTCGCCGCCGCGGGGTCCGCGGCGGCCCTGCCCCTGGTCCCGCTCGCGGGCTGGGGCGACGACGACTAGCCGAGCCGGTTCGGCTCGAGCCAGGCCAGGTCGGTCGGGATCCCGAGCCCCGGGCCCTCGGGCGGGCGGATCAGCCCGTCCTCGCCGGGGAAGAGCGGCGCGGGCAGGAGCCAGTCGCGCCGGTCCGGGCTCCAGCCCGGCGGGTCGAACGGCACCTCCACGAACGGGCAGCCCGAGAAGGCCAGCGCCGCATGGAGGTTGAAGAGCAGGCCGATGCCGTTGGTCCAGGTGTGCGGCGACCACCAGCGGTGGTGCAGGTCGGCGAGGCCGGCCAGGCGCCGCGCCCCCGTGATCCCGCCGGACAGCGCCACGTCGCACTGCAGGACGTCGACGCCGCCGTGGACGAGCAGGTCGCGCGCCTCGTGCGCCCCCCGCACCATCTCCCCCGCCGCGATCCTCAGCGCCGTGCGGCCGCGCAGCTCGGCGTACCCGCGCACGTCGGAGGCGGGCAGCGGCTCCTCCAGCCAGAAGCAGCCGAGCTCCTCGAGCCCCCGCGCGCACATCGACGCGGCGGCGGCGTCCCACGGGCGCGCCGTGTCGCCCGGCATGCGCCAGCCCTGGTTGGCGTCCAGCATCAGCTCGACCTCCGGGCCGAGCGCCTCGCGCACCCGGGTCGCCAGGGCCAGGGCCTCGCGCCAGCCCGCGCCCTGCGGGATCCGCAGCTTGACCGCCCGGAAGCCCGCGAGCGCCATGTGCGCCGTGCGCTCGACGCGCTCGTCGGGATCGACCGCCTCGGCGGTCGAGGCGTAGGCCAGCAGGGCCTCCGAGCGGCCGCCGAGGAAGCGCCAGAGGGGCTCCCCCGCAGCGCGCGCGGCGAGGTCGAAGCAGGCCAGCTCGACCGTCCACGGGCGACCGCGGTGGAAGTCGACGGTGGCGCAGATCGCGTGCACGAGGTCCGTCCGGCGCGGGTCGATGCCGACCAGCTTGCGGGACAGGAGCTCCGCGTCGGGGAGGTCGTCGCCCGCCCCGATCCCGACCGTGCCGTCGTCGGCGGTCACGACCACGACGGCGGCGTCCTGCAGGGTGCGCGGGCTCGGGTCCCAGGCCATGCGCACGGGGCTGCCCCAGATCGTGCGGTAGCGCCGGACCTCGATGGAGGCGATCTTCACCGCGGCAGTGTACGGCGGATCGGCGTTGCGCTTTCGTTCAGGGCGCGCCAGACTGACGGCAGCCCGTGTTCGAGAACCGCATGCCCCGCTACGAGCCCCTCAGCGGGGATGACCTGGAGGCCCTGGACCGCGGCTGGGAGCGGCTGGTCTCCGAGGTGGGGGTCCGCTTCGACCACCCCGAGGCGCGGCGGCTCATGGCGGACGCCGGGCAGACGGTCGAGGACGACGTCGTGCGCTTCGACCCGGCCTTCCTGCGCGAGCAGCTGGCGCTGGCCCCGCGCGAGTTCTCGCTGGCGGCCCGCAACCCGGAGCGCAGCCTGCGGATCGGCGGCGACGCGATGATCTTCTGCGCCGCGCAGGGGCCGCCGTTCGTCCGCCGCGGCGACGAGCGCCGCGACGGCACCTTCGAGGACTTCCGGCGGCTGGTGATGCTGGTGCAGGCCTCCGGGGTGCTGGACACGCCGGGGCGCAACGTGGTGGAGCCGAACGACCTCCCGCTCGACGTCCGCCACCTCCTGCGCTCCCAGGCCATGATCCGCCTGACCGACCTGGTCTGGTCCGGTGAGGCCTCGTCGGCCACCGCGGCCGAGGACTGCCTGCAGATGGCGGCGATCGTCTTCGGCGGGCGCGAGGCGATCGAGCGCCAGCCCGTCGTGTTCGCCAACTGCAACGTCAACTCGCCGCTCAACTTCGACGAGCGCATGCTCGAGGGCATCATGGCCTACGCCGCGGCCGGGCAGGCCGTGATCATCACGCCGTTCCTGCTGATGGGCGCGATGGCGCCCGTCAGCGTCCCCGCGGCGCTGGTGCAGCAGACGGCGGAGGTCCTCGCCGGCGTCGCGCTCGCCCAGCTCGTGCGCCCGGGCGCCCCCTGCATCATGGGCTCCTTCCTGTCGAGCACCGACATGAAGACGGGCTCCCCCGCCTTCGGCGGCCCCGAGTCGGCGGTCGGCCTCTACGCCTCGGGCCAGGTCGCGCGGCGCCTCGGCATCCCGTGGCGCTCCGGCGGCGGCACGCTGACCGCGAGCCCCGCGGTCGACTTCCAGGCCGGCTACGAGTCCCTCAACACGCAGCTCTCGGCCTTCCTGGCCGGCGCCAACGTCTGCTGGCAGAGCGCCGGCTGGCTCGAGGGCGGGCTCGTCACGTCCTACGAGAAGGCCGTCGCCGACATCGAGCTGCTCGACCTCCTCCTGCGGCAGTTCACGCCGCTCAGGATCGACGACGAGACGATCGCCTTCGACGCGCACGCCGAGGTCGGGCACGCCGGCCACTTCTTCGGGGCGGCGCACACCCTCGAGCGCTTCCGCGACTGCTTCTGGCGGCCGACCGTGGCCACCACCGACAACTTCGACCGCTGGACGCGCGCCGGCCGGCCCGACCACGCCGCCCGCGCGTCGACCCGCGTCGACGAGCTGCTCGAGGCCTACGAGCGGCCGCCCCTCGACGACGCGATCGAGGCCGAGCTGATCGAGTTCGTCGAGCGCCGCGCCCGCGAGCTCGGCGACCCGATCGAGCGCGCGCTCCTCGGCTGACGGCTCAGGCGAGGTCGAGCAGGACGCGCCGCGTGGCGCCGTCGTGCATCAGGTCGAAGGCCGCGCCGATCTCGTCGAGCGGCAGCCGGTGGCTGATCAGCCGCTCGAGGGGGAGCCGCCCCTGGCGGTGCAGGTCGAGGATCAGCGGGAAGTCGCGCGGCGGGTACGACGAGCCGTAGACCGAGCCGAGCACGCGCCGCTCCATGCGCGGGAAGGACAGCGCCGGGAAGGCCACGATCGCGTCGGGGTGGTTGATCGTGACCAGCACCGCCGCCCCGCGCGGGCGGGTCGAGAGGTACGCGGCGGTGGCCGCCTCCGGGCGCCCGGTCGCCTCGATCGCGTAGTCGACTCCGCCGCCCGAGGCCGATCGCACGGCCTCGCCGGTCGACTCGGCGTCGCCCTGCCAGGCGACCGCGGCGGTGGCCCCGCAGTCGACCGCGCCCGCCAGCTTCGCCTCGGAGACGTCCACCGCCACCACCGCGGAGGCGCCGGCGGCGCGGGCGCCCATCACGGCCGACAGGCCCACGCCGCCGCAGCCGTAGACGGCCACGCGGTCGCCGGGTCTGACGCCGGCCGTGTTCCAGACGGCGCCGACGCCGGTCGTGACGGCGCAGCCCACGATCGAGGCCACGTCGAGCGGGTCGTCGTCGCGCAGGACGACGCAGGAGTCGTCGGGGACCACGCAGGCCTCCGCGAACGTGGACAGGAACGAGTAGTGGTGGAGGGGCCCGCCGTCCATGGACAGGCGCGACGTGCCGTCCATCAGCCCGCCCGCGCCCATCGCGGGCCAGGCCGTGCCGCAGAGGTGGCGCAGGCCGCGCAGGCACTCCTCGCAGGTGCCGCAGCTCGGCGCCCACGACAGCGCCACGCGCTGGCCCACGGCGAGCCGCGAGCCGGGCCCGACGGCCTCCACCACCCCGGCGCCCTCGTGGCCGAGGATCGCCGGCAGCGGCGTCTCCGAGGTGCCGTCCAGCGCGTTGCGGTCGGAGTGGCAGACGCCGCTCCAGCGCAGCCGCACGAGGGCCTCCTGCGGGCCCGGCGGGGCCAGCTCGACCTCGCGCACCTGGAAGGGCAGCCCGACGGCGGGCGTGACGGCGGCGCGGATCAGCACAGGGGGTCTATCGCGGGGGCGCGGGGATCAGCCCGCGTCGGTCGCCTGCAGGCGGCGCAGCTCGTCGATCGGGATGTGGCAGCGCATCATGTGCCCGGCCTCGACCTCGACGAGCGGCGGCTCGCTGGCCTCGCAGGTGCCCTGGATGGCGCGCGGGCAGCGCGTGTGGAACACGCAGCCCGACGGCACGTCGATCGCGGACGGCACCTCGCCCTCGAGGCGGATGCGCGCCGGCGGGTCGCCGTCGACGCTCGGCACGGCCGAGAGCAGCGCCTCGGTGTACGGGTGGTGCGGCCCGGCGAACACGGTCGCCGCGTCCCCGACCTCCATCAGCCGGCCCAGGTAGAGCACGGCGATCCGGTCGGACAGGTAGCGCACGACGCCGAGGTCGTGCGAGATCACGATGTAGGAGGCCTGCTCGTCGCGCTGGAGGTCGGCGAGCAGGTTCAGGATCGCGGCCTGCACGGACACGTCGAGGGCGCTCGTGGGCTCGTCGCAGACGACGATACGCGGGTCGCCGGCGAAGGCGTTGCCGATCGCGACGCGCTGCTTGAGGCCGCCCGAGAGCTGGCGCGGCTTGAGGTCGAGGTGCCGCGGCGAGAGCACGACCTCCTCGCGGATCTTCTCGAGGCGGTCGTCGGCGGCCTGACCGCTCAGCCCGGCCAGCTTCGAGAGGGCGCGCGACAGGATCGAGCGCACCGTCTTCGAGCGGTTGAGGGCGGAGTCCGGGTTCTGGAAGATGATCTGGATCGCGCGGCGGGCGTCGGCCGAGCGCTGCGTGGTCAGCCCCGCCAGCGTCTCGCCGTCGAGCCGGATCACGCCGCCCTGGTCGGCCGCGTGGATCCCGAGGATCGCCTTCGCGAGCGTCGTCTTGCCGGAGCCCGACTCGCCCACGAGGCCGAGCGTCTCGCCGGCCCTCAGCTCGAGGTCGACGCCGACCAGCGCGCGCACCTCGTGCCCGCCCTGCCGGAACGTCTTCGAGACGTCCTCGAGCTGCAGCACGACCTCACCCGGGGCGACCTCGCCGGCCGCCGCCGTGACGGGCGCCGCCACGAGCTCGGCGACGCGGTCGACGTGGTGGCAGAAGACGGTGCGGTCGGGACGCGGGTGCGACGCGGTCGGCAGCGCCGTCCGGCACTCCGCGCTGGCGAGCGCGCAGCGGTCCTCGAAGACGCAGGCGGGCAGCGGCGTGCCGATCAGGGGCAGGGAGCCCGGGATCGTGTCGAGGCGGCGCTCGCTCTTGGCGGCGCCGCGGCGCGGCAGGCAGCGCAGGAGGCCCACGGTGTACGGGTGCTGCGGGTCGTCGAAGACCTCGCCGGCGATCCCCTCCTCCACGATCCGGCCCGCGTACATGATCCCCACGCGGTCGCAGGTGCGGCGCACGACGCCGAGGTTGTGGGCGATCAGGAGGATCGCGGCGCCCGTCTCGTCGCGCAGGTTGGCGACGAGGTCGAGCACCTCGGCCTCCACCGTGGCGTCGAGGCCCGTCGTGGGCTCGTCGAGGATCAGGAGCTGCGGGTCGCAGGCCAGGGCCATCGCGATCACGGCGCGCTGCTGCATGCCCCCGGACAGCTGGTACGGGTAGCGCTCCATGACGCGCTCGGCGTCGGCGATGCGCACGCGGCGCAGCGCCTCGATCGCGCGCTCGCGCGCCTCCTCCTTTGAGGCGCCGAGGACGGCGAAGGCCTCGGCGACCTGCTTGCCGACCTTGATCGTCGGGTTGAGCGACTGGCCCGGGTCCTGGTAGACCATCGAGATGCGCGAGGCGCGCAGCGCGCGCAGGTCCTCCGCGCCCATCGCGGTCACGTCGTCGCCGCCGATCAGGGCGCGCCCGGCGGTGATGTGGCCATTGCCCGGCAGGTAGCGGACCGCCGCGTAGGCGGTCGTCGACTTGCCGCAGCCGGACTCGCCGACCAGCCCGTAGGCCTCGCCCGGCCTGATCTCGAACGAGACGCCGCGCAGCACGGGGCGCAGGACGCCGCGGACGTCGTAGGCGACCTCCAGGTCCTCGACCTTGAGCGCGGCGGTGCGGGCCTCGGTGGCGCTCATCGCTCGTTGACCTCCTGCATGGCGTCGGCGACCAGGTTGACGGCGATCACGAGGCTGGCGATGGCGAGCGCCGGGAACACGGTCACCCACCAGTAGCCGCCGATGATCAGCGCGTACTCCTCGGACACCATCAGGCCCCAGTCGGGGGTGGGCGGCTGGATGCCGACGCCGAGGAAGGAGAGGAACGCGATCGTGAAGACCGCGTAGCCGATGCGGACGGTGAACTCGACGACGATCGGGCCGGTGATGTTCGGGAGGATCTCCCGGAACATGATGTAGAGCCCGTTCTCGCCGCGCAGCTTGGCGGCCTGCACGTAGTCGTTCTCGCGCTCGGCGAGGACGGCGGCGCGCACGGTGCGCGCCACGATCGGCGTGAAGAAGATGCCGACCGTGAGCACCACGGTGGTGGTCGAGGAGCCCAGCGCGGCCAGCGCGAGGAGCGCGACGAGCGGCACGGGCAGGGCCAGGAAGGCCTCGATCACGCGGCCCAGGGTGTCGTCGAGCCAGCCGCGGTAGTAGCCCATCAGCATGCCGAGCAGCGTGCCGAGGCCGACGCCGATGATCGCGCAGATCGGCGCGGCGATCAGCACGTCGCGCGACCCGATGATCACGCGCGAGAGGACGTCGCGGCCGAGCTGGTCGGTGCCGAGGATGTTCGTGCCGCCCGGCGGCACGTGGCCGTCGAAGTCCGTCGCGAACGGGCTGTAGGGCGCGATCACGTCGCCGAAGATCGCGCAGATGATCCAGAAGATCAGGATCGCCCCGCCGATGATCGCCGACGGGTTGCGCACGAACAGGCGCAGCTTCTCGCGGCGCGCGGAGCGGCGGTCGGCGGCGGCGCCGGCGTCCTCGAGGGGCGCCGGCGGCTCGAAGGCGGTCGGGTCGACGGCGCTCATCCGTCCTCTCCGAGGCGCACGCGCGGGTTGAGGATCGAGATCAGGACGTCGGCCAGGAGCGTGGCGATCATGTACACGATGCCGATGACGAGGACGCCGGCGCTGAGCAGCGGCAGGTCCTTGTCGCGGGCGGCGGTGACGAGCAGGCGGCCGAGGCCGTTGTAGTTGAAGATCAGCTCGACGGCGAGCAGGCCGCCGAACAGGTAGCCGGTCTGCGTGGCCACGACGGAGATCGTCGGCAGGAGCGCGTTGCGCAGCACGTGGCGGCGGATGACCACACCGCGCTTGAGGCCCTTCATGACCGCGGTGCGCGTGTAGTCCGCCTCGAGGGCGGCCACGACGCCGGCCCGCGCCATGCGCGCGATGTAGCCGAAGTAGACGATCACGAGCGCCATGATCGGCATCGCCAGGTAGTACAGCTGCGTGAGCGGGTCGGCGCCGTCGGGCGGGCGCGCGAGCACCGGGAAGATGCTCAGGGACACGCCGAGGGTGACGATGATGAAGGTGGCGGTGACGAACTCGGGCAGGGACGAGCCCGCGAGGCTGAGCGTGACGATGACGCGGTCGAAGATCGACCCCCGTTTGAGCGCCGCGTAGACGCCGGCGATCACCGCCAGCGGGATCGTCACCAGCAGCGCCAAGAGCGCCAGCTTCGCGGAGGCCCAGAAGGACTCGCCGATCAGCTTGGAGACGGGCTCGCGGGAGGCGTACGACTCGCCGAGGTCGCCGCGCGCGTAGTCCGCCATGCGGTTGAAGTACTGCGTGTAGAGGGGCTGGTCCGTGCCGAGACGCTGGTTGAGCTCGTCGACCGACTCCTGCGGCGCGAAGGGGCCGAGGATCTGGCGGCCGACGTCGCCCGGGATCACGTTCGACAGCGCGAACACGATCACGGTCAAGAGGAGCAGGGTGACGAGCCCGAGGGCGATGCGGCGGATCAGGAAGCGGAGCATCGGGCGGGGTCGTCGCGGGTGGGCCGATGGCAGCGGGGTGCGCCCATGCGAGCGGCGCGGTCTGCGTCGGTGCCCTTCCCTCTCCTCTCCGTCTCTCGCGCGGCCGTCACGACCGCGCAGGTGGTGTTATCCCATATCCGGCTACGAGCGGCAAGCCCGCGCCCAGATCGCGGAACGCATGGGGGCATGAAAAAGGGGCGGCGGGCCGAAGCCCGCCGCCCCCGGTCGCGCGTTCCCTCGTCGGGGCTAGACCTGGCTGGCCGCCTCGAGGAAGGTGAAGCCCATGGCCGTGTTCGCCACGCCCTGGTACTTGTTCGAGTAGCAGGCCAGGGCGTTGATCGTGTAGGCGATGCCCACCGGCACCTCGTCGTTGAGGTTGGCCTCGATCTTCGCCGACGCGGCCGTCTGGCCCTCGACGTCGGCGGCCGCCTGGAACTCGGCGAACGCCGCCATGAAGTCGTCGTTCGCGTACTGCGACGAGTTCCACACGCCGCCCGTGGCGAGCGCCGCGTTGAGGTAGACGTTCGGGGTGCCGCGGTGGCCGTAGTCGACGATGCCGAACTCCGACGCGCCCGAGCACGGCGGATCGGCCGGCTCGGCCGGGCACCAGTACTTGCCGTAG
>CAIQOY010000136.1 GCA_903873565.1 uncultured Actinomycetes bacterium | reverse complement strand
TCGACTCCGAGCACCTCATGCGCAAGCACCGGAACCACGCCTACGTGGCCCACGCGAGCGGGCGGGCCGGGCGCGCCGCCACGGTGTGGACCACGGACGGCAAGCAGGTGAACCTCCTGACCGTCACCGTGCCGCCGGGCCAGTACGTCATCCAGGCCTCCGTCACGGCGACGCTCATGAACGTCAACGCGTACGCCTTCTGCTCCTTCACGGACTCCGCGAACGTCCTCAACGGGCGCAGCCCGACCGCGACGTGGCTGAACCAGGTCAACGCCCAGACGTGGATCCCGATGGCGGTCGTCGCCTCGGCGACCTACACGGCGCAGACCTCCATCAACCTCACCTGCGGCTCCCAGTTCGCCAGCGCGGGGATGAGCTCCGCGAGCCTGGTCGCCGAGCAGGTCAGTCTGGTCAGCTCGCAGCGGAGCTGACGCGCCGCAGAGCGGCTGCGCGGGCGCTTCCCCGGTTACGCCTCCTCCAGCTGCTGCTCGGGCCCGAGACCGACCCGCAGGACGCGCGGCTCCTGTGCACCCGGCAGGGGCTCGTCGCGAGCGACCGCCGGGACGAGGTCGCGACCGAGCCGGTGAGCGGCGCCACCACGGGGTGGCGTTTCCGGGGCGCACCTGTACCATTGCGCACATGCGGGGTTCTGCGGCCCGACTGCTCCTGTCGCTCGTCCTTCTGGGAGGAGTCGCGTTCGCGCCTGCGCCGGCGTCGGCGGCGATCACGCCGTGCAGCCTCCCGGGTCCGCTCGCCGGCGGCGCCTCGCTCCCCGCGACGCTCAGCGTCACGGAGGCGGACGGGACGACGGTCGTCACGGCCGACGGCACCGGCTATCAGGCGTGCATCACGCCGAACGGCAGCGAGGCCTACTCGATCGTGATCGCGACGTCCGGCGGCATCGAGGACCTCGGTGCGCCGAACGCCGATCGCATCTTCACGCTGGGCTTCACCCTGCCGTCGGGATCCGCGACCTCCGCCGAGCTGTACGCGAACGTCCGCTCGTACACGATCGGGACGAACCAGCGCGATATCACGCTCGTGATGTCGCCCGTGTCGATCACGTCGATCGCGCATGGCCGTGAGAACGACGACGACCCGCCGGCCGCGCAGGACAGCCTGGCGCGCATCACCGGCGGCATCCGCTTCACCCCGGCCGGCGCCCCCGGGCACGGCATCACGGGGATGTGGATCGGCGCTGACGCCGCGAGCTACGCGGTCGAGATGGGCGGCTCGTGCCCGAACTTCGACTCGGGCGCCGCGAGCGGATCCACGGCTCCCGGGTCGCTGTCGGTGCGAATGAGCGGGCCGCATTTCACCGCAGGCACGCTCGCTCCGGTGACCGAGAACACCGGCTCGCTGCGCGCGTTCATCCCGGGCAGCGTGGCCACCGCCTGTTTCGGAGGCCTCGCGCCGGCCGAGATCGTCACCCAGCTGACGGCCACGCGCACGGAGACCAGCGGAGGCGTGACGCCGCTCGCGCTCGGGACGCAGTTCACCATCCAGGTGCGCGACGGCGGCCTCCTGATCGACGTGCCGCGCGTCACCTTCTCCCGGCCGACCTACCGCTTCACCATGCCGGCGGCCGCGGAGGCGCCGACGAAGGCGTCGTCGACCCCCGGCAAGGCGACCACCGCGAAGGCGACGGGCACCCGCACCGGGACCCGTGCCAAGATCGCCGTGACCGTCCCCGCCGCCTCCGCCGGGAAGAGCCTCGTGATCAGCGTCAAGGTGGGGAAGAAGTTCGTCGTCCGCTCGACGTCGAAGGCCAAGGCCGGGACGTCGACGGTGTCCGTGTCGCTGAAGGGCGTCAAGGGCAAGGCGGCGGTGCGCGTCTCCCTCGACGGCAAGGTGATCGCGAACCTGCGCCTCTGACGGCGCCGAGTCACGGTAGGCTGTGCGCGCCCTCCCGCGGGAGGCGCCCGGCGACGTGGCCGAGTGGCTAGGCAGCGGCCTGCAAAGCCGTCCACACCGGTTCGATTCCGGTCGTCGCCTCTGGGGTCGGTCGGTGCGGGGCGCCCGCCAGCCCACACGGGGCCGCCATCGGCGGAGTTCCGGCAACCCGGGGCAAGGTGCACCCGCGGTTTCCTTCCGGAATCCGGTAATGCGATGCCCGCGGGTCGCTGCCAGCATGGCGGGTGCACCGTTCCATCGGGAGATTCCCTACCGCCATGAGCATCACCTGGATCATCATCATCGCGATGCTGGGAGCCGGCTTCGCCGCGCAGGCGTGGGTCCGCCGCGCCCACAAGAAGGGCAGCGACGTCCGCGTCTCGAGCGGGCTGACCGGCGCCCAGGCGGCCCGCGTCGTCCTCGACGGCGAGGGCCTCGCGTCCGTCCCCGTCGAGCGCGTCCCCGGCCAGCTGACCGATCACTACGACCCGCGCTCGCGCACCGTGCGCCTGAGCGAGGCCACCTTCGACCACCCGACCCCGGCGGCCGTCGCGATCGCCACCCACGAGGTCGGCCACGCGATCCAGCACGCGCAGGCCAACGCCTTCTTCCGGCTGCGCTCGGCCGTCGCGCCCGCCGCGATGGTCGCCCAGTGGGGCTGGTTCGCGCTGCTCATGGTCGGCGTGCTGCTCGGCGCCGTCGGCTTCGTCTGGATGGCGATCGCCGTCTACCTGGTCGTCATCGCCTTCCACGTGGTCACCCTGCCCGTCGAGTTCGACGCCTCCCGTCGCGCCGGGCAGCTGATGCAGCGCTACCAGCTGGTCACGGCCGGCGAGGCGCAGCAGACCAAGTCCGTGCTGACCGCTGCGGCCAGCACCTACGTTGTCGCGGCGGTCTCCAGCGTCGCGCTCCTGCTCGCGTACGTCCTCCCCATGCTCGGCGGACGCGAGTAGCACCCATGCGATGAGCGGTCCCTACACCGCTGATCGCGTGCACGGCCGCCGCGTCGTCCTGGATCGCTCGGACCAGGACGGCGCGGCGCTCGCCGTTCTCCTCGCCGGGCGCGGCGCGGACGTCGTCGTGGCCGATCCCGCCCCGGCCGTCGACCCTCCGGCGGGGGTGCGGCTCGAGCGCGATCCGCTGCGCGCCGTGGAGCGGGCCGACCTGCTGCTCGCCGACTGCTGGACGGGCGAGACCGCGCCCCACGTGGTGCGCGCCCGCGAGCGCGGCATCCCCGTCGGCTCGCTCGCCGACCTCGTGCTGCACGAGGCGCCCTGCCCGGTGGTCGGGGTGACCGGGACGGCCGGCAAGACGATGGCCACCCGCCTGATCGCGCACCTCGCCGCCGCCGCGGGCCTCGCCGTGCACGTGCCGCCCACGGGCCGCGCGGAGAACGCCTGGCCGAGCGCCGACACCCTCGCGCTGCTCGCCGACGGCCCCGCCCCCGACCTGATCGTCCTGGAGCTGACCAGCACCCACCTCGCCTACGTGTCCACGTCCCCGCGCCACGCCGTGGTCACCGCCCTCTGGCCCGACCACGTCGAACTGCACGGGGGCGAGGGCCGCTACATCGCGGCCAAGCAGCGGATCCTGTCGCGGCAGCCGGCCGACGCGACCGCGGTGCTGCCCCTCGGCGAGACGCGGATCGCGGCGAAGCCCGGGGTCCGCACCACGCGCGCTTCGGGCGCCGTCGGGGTCCCGGGCGGGGTCGGGGTGCGGGACGGCATCCTCGAGGACGCCACGGGCGACGCCGTGCGCGCGCTCGCCGACCTCGAGCGGCTCCCGCTGGCCCCGTTCCTGTGGGGCAACGTCGCCGCGGCCGTCGCCTGCGTGCGCGCGTCGCTCCTCCTCGACGTGGATCCGTCCGCGGCGCTGGCGGCGTTCGCCCAGCCCGCCTGGCGCGGGGAGGAGATCGCCCGCGTCCAGGGCACGGCGATCCTCCACAACGGCATGGCCGCGACGCCCGCCAAGGCGGCGGCGTTCCTGCATGGCGTCCGCGACGGCTCGACCACGCTGATCCTCGGCGGCCTGGTGGAGTCGAGCGCGGGCGAGGTGCACGCCTCGGCGGCTGAGCAGCGGATGCTGCGCGACGCCTGCGCCGAGGCGGCGCGGACCGCGCACCGGGCGATCCTCGTCGGCCCCGCGGCCTCGCGGCTCGCGCCGCTCCTCGCCGCCGCCGGCCTCGACCGCGTCGACGTCGGCCCCGACCTCCACTGGGCGGTGGGGGAGGCAATGCGCGACTGCGGGGAGGCCGAGGCGGTCGCGTGGGTGCCGATGTACCCGGTCGCCCTCGCCGACCGTGAGGCGTTCGCGGGGCTCGTGGCCAGCGCGGCGCGCGGGGCGGGCCTGGCCCTCGAGGTCGGCTCCCCGTAGGCCGCGCTGCGAAGCGCAGGGCGATGGGCAAGCCGATCGTGATCTACGACGACCGCTGCGGGATGTGCCGGCGCAGCGCGCGGATGGTGCGGCGCTTCGACTGGCTGCGGCGCCTCGACGACATGGGCTACTCCGTCGCGGAGTCGCGCTACCCAGAGGTCGCCCGCGGCGCCGTCGGGGACGGCCTGCGCGTGCGCTACCCGGACGGGAGCCTCGCGCTCGGGGTCGACGCCGTGCGGGCGATCGCGATCCGCACGCCGCTCGGCGCGCCGCTGGCCTGGCTGCTCTACCTGCCGGGGCTGCACGCGCTCGGCGCGCTCGGCTACGCCCAGATCGCCAAGCGCCGCAACCCCGAGGGGGCCGCGTGCCCCCTGCCGGACCGCTACGAGGCGCGCGGCTCCGTGTACGAGACGACGTAGACCTTCCGCACCGTCTCCTGGATGTCCCACTCGCCGACCCAGCCCTCGGGCAGGGCGACGGCGGCGCCGGGGTGCAGCGGGGTCTCGTTGCCGTCCGCGTCGCGCAGCGTGCCGGTGCCCTTGATGATCGTCACGGCTTCGCGGAAGCCGTCGCGGCGCGACGGGAAGGTGCCGGGGGTGCACTCCCAGACGCCGACCTCCACGTGGGCGTCGGCGAACAGCACCTTGCCGGACTCCACGGGCTCGCCGCGGGTGGGGTTGGGCTTGGGGCCGATCGGGTCGAGCTCCATGCCGAGGGGATCGCTGAAGCCGGTCGAGTTCGCTGCCACGGGGTGCCTCCTTGGGTGACGCGGGGAGTCTGCCACGTCGACGGCTAGGCTGCACGCATGGATGACGACCCCCTGCGCGACCACGAGCTGTCGCCGCTCGACGCGGCGATCGGCCTCAGCTACCACGGCCGAGACGGCGACGACGTCGTGCTGCGGCTCGACCCGACCCACGCGGCGCTCGGCTACGAGGACCCGCCGATGCTGCACGGGGGGACGCTCGCGACCCTCGTCGACACCGCCGGCTGGTACGCGGTGATGGCCGCCGCCCCGGCGACCTGGGTGGCGGTCGACCTGCGCTCCGACTTCCTGCGCATGGCGGACCTGTCGCCCCTGCGCGTGACGGCCCGCTGCCTGCGGGCGGGGCGCACCCTCGCGGTCTGCGACGTGACGGTCGCGCCCTGGGACGATCCGTCCCGCACGACCTCCGTCGGGCGCATCCAGTTCATCCGCACCGGCGACTGAGCCGACCGGGCCCG
>CAIQOY010000135.1 GCA_903873565.1 uncultured Actinomycetes bacterium | reverse complement strand
GCGGCCAGCCGGAGCAGGTGGGGGATCCCGCGCACCGTGCCCGTGCCGACGGCGCCGGCGCCGCCGATCTGGAAGACGCTCTTGGGCGCGATCCCGCGCCCGCTCCAGCCCTCCTCGCAGGCGCGCAGCTGCGGCTCGGGGCCGCGGCGGGTGCCGGGGCGGCCCCAGAAGGGCGCCGGGCAGCCGGCCAGCCAGCCCTCGCCGTGCTCGGCCACGCCCCGCCAGATCTGCGCCGGCCGCCGCCAGCCGTGGGCGTCGAGGAACCAGGCCGGGTAGGAGAACGAGAAGTCAATGCCGACCACGGCGCGCGGGACCTCGCGCCGGCGCGCGCACAGCCAGTCGATCACCGCGTCGCGGTCGCGGCCGCCCTCGAGCCGCTCGAGGCGCCCGTCGACGGCCTCGGCGATCCAGATCTTGCGCGCGGCGCCGGTCCTCGCGCCGGACCAGTCGACGGCGATCACGCGGGGCATGCGGGGACTCTCGCACACCCCGGACCGGAGGGCCGTGCGCGAGAATCCCGTCGTGCCCGCGCCCTTCCCCGGAGTCGACGCCCTCGCCGCACCGCCGCGCCCGCGCAGCTGGCCGGACCCGGCGCTCCTCGGCGCGCCGATCGGCGGCCCCAAGCGGCGGCTGGAGGGGCTGCACGCCCTCGGGCTGCACACCCGCTCCGACCTCCTGGAGGCGCTGCCCTTCCGCTTCGAGGACCTGCGGCAGGTGCGCCCGATCGCCGAGGCCATCCTCGGCGGCGACGCGGACGTGACGGTGATCGGGCGGGTCGGCGCGATCCGCGAGCGGCCGACGCGCCGCCGCGGCCTCAGGATCCTCCAGACCACGCTCTCCGACGACACGGGCTCCGTCACGCTGACCTGGTTCAACCAGCGCCACCTCGCCCGCACCCTCGAGCCGGGCGCCCGGCTGGTGGCGCGCGGCACCCTCAAGCTGGGCGCGCGCGGCGCCGACCTCGCGGTGCGCTCGCACGAGCTCCTCGACGGCCCCGACGACGCCGAGCCGGCCGCGGCGGGCGGCCTCGTGCCCGTCTACCACGCCTCGGCGCGCGTCTCCACGGCGGTCCTGCGGGGCCTCGTCGACGACGCCCTGCGCGACGTCGGCGACCGCATCCCGGACCCCGTGCCCGTCGACCTGCGCGTGCGCCACCGGCTGCCCCTGCGCCGCGACGCGATCACGGCCGGGCACCGCCCGCGCCGGCAGGGCGAGCAGCGCACGGCCCGCCGCCGGCTCGCCTACGAGGAGCTCCTGCTCCTGCAGCTGGCGCTGCTCCTGCACCGCGACCGCGTCGACGCGCGCGGCGGCGCCGTGCCGCTCGGCCCGCCGGGCGCGCTGTCGGAGCGCTTCCGGGCGGGGCTGCCGTTCGCGCTCACGGGCGCCCAGGAGCGCGCCCTCGAGGCGATCGACCGCGACCTCGACTCGGACCGCCCGATGCAGCGGCTGCTCGAGGGCGACGTGGGCTCGGGCAAGACCGTCGTCGCCTTCGCCGCGCTGGTGCGGGCCGTCGAGCAGGGCGGCCAGGCCGCCCTGATGGCGCCCACCGAGGTGCTGGCGCTGCAGCACCTGCGCGGCGCCGAGCGGCTGCTCGAGCCGCTCGGGATCGAGGTCGCGTACCTCTCGGGCGACGTGCCCGAGCGGGAGCGCCGCGTCCGCCGCGCCCGCATCGAGGCCGGCGAGCCCGTGGTGGCGATCGGGACGCACGCGCTCCTGCACACGGCGTTCCCGCGGCTCGAGGTGCTGGTGGTCGACGAGCAGCACCGCTTCGGCGTCGCCCAGCGCGCCCAGCTGTCGGGCGGGGAGGGGCCGGTGCCGCACGTGCTGCACATGACGGCGACGCCGATCCCGCGCTCCCTCGCCCTGACGGCCTTCGGCGACCTCGACCTGACCGTGATCGACGAGCTGCCGCCGGGCCGCCAGCCCGTCAAGACGAGCGTGGTGCCGGAGGCCAAGCGGGCCGACGGCTACGCCTGGATCGTCGAGCAGGTGCGCGCGGGGCGGCAGGCCTACGTGGTCTGCCCGCTGGTCGAGGAGAGCGCCGAGGTCGAGGCGCGGGCCGCGGAGGAGGAGGCGGCCCGGCTCGCGGCGGGGCCGCTCGCGCAGGTGCGCGTGGCCTGCGCGCACGGCCAGCAGCCCGCGGCCGAGCGCCAGCGCGTGATGGCGGCGTTCGCGGCCGGCGACCTCGACGTGCTGGTCGCCACCACCGTGATCGAGGTCGGCGTCGACGTGTCCAACGCGTCGGTGATGGTGATCGAGGACGCCGACCGCTTCGGGCTCGCGCAGCTGCACCAGCTGCGCGGCCGGGTCGGGCGCGGGGCGGAGCAGTCGTACTGCCTGCTCTACGCCTCCGCGGAGCCGACGCCCGAGGGCGAGCAGCGCCTCGACGCGCTCGTGCGCCACCGCAGCGGCTTCGAGCTGGCCGAGATCGACCTCGCGATGCGGGGCGAGGGGCGCCTGCTGGGGCTCGCCCAGAGCGGCGCGAGCGACCTCCGACACGCCCGCCTCGACACGGACCGGCGCCTGCTCGAGCGGGCCCGCGAGGATGCGGCCCGGCTCGTCCGGGAGGGCCCCGACGACGTCGTGCGCGCGGCCGCCGAGGAGCGCTTCGGCGCGCTGATCCAGGCGCTCAGGCGGGCCTGATGCGGATCGTCGCCGGCCGGCACCGCTCGCGGCGGCTGGTCGCGCCCGCGGGCCGCGACGTGCGGCCCACCTCCGACCGGGCCCGCGAGGCCGTCTTCGCCTCGCTCGGGGACATCGCCGGCGCGCGCGTGCTCGACCTCTTCGCGGGCTCCGGGGCGCTGGGGCTCGAGGCGCTGTCGCGGGGCGCCGCGACCTGCCTGTTCGTGGAGCGCGACCGCGCCGCCCTCGAGGCGGTCCGCGCCAACGTCGCGGCGCTGGGCGAGGCGGCGGCCGCGACGGTGCGCCGCGGCAACGCGCCGGCGGTGCTGCGGGCGCTCGCGGAGGCGGGCGAGGCGTACGACCTGGTGCTGCTCGACCCGCCCTACGCGGACCTCCCGCGGCTCTGGCCGCGCCTCGTCGCGGACGTGCCGCGGGTCCTGGCCGCAGGCGGCCGGGTGGTCGTCGAGGCGCCCGTCGGCACGGAGGCGGCGATGCCCGGGCTCGAAGCCGCCTACAATCGGCGCGTCGGGGCCGCCTGCCTCGCCATCCTTGCCCGCGCATGAGCCAGCGGATCGCCATCTGCCCGGGGTCCTACGACCCCGTCACGCTCGGCCACGTCGACGTCATCCGGCGGGCCGCCGCGATGTTCGACGAGGTCGTCGTCGCCGTCGTGCGCCGTCCGAAGCACAAGGAGCCGCTGATCCCGGTCGACGATCGCGTGGCGCTGCTCGGGGAGTCGCTCGCCGACGTCCCCAACGTCAGCGTCGAGCCGTTCGCCGACCTCGTCGTCGACTTCGCGCAGCGGCGCGGCGCCTGCGCGCTCGTCAAGGGCCTGCGCGCCGTATCGGACTTCGAGTGGGAGTTCCAGATGCAGCACCTCAACAAGCACCTGGCGCCCGATATCGAGACGGTCTACCTGGCCTCCTCCAACCCCTACTCGTTCGTGTCGTCGAGCGGGATCCGCGAGATCGCGGCGTTCGGCGGCGACATCGGCGGCCTCGTCCCACCGTGCGTCGTCCGATGGTTCGTGGAGAATCCCCAATCGCGTACCCTGTGAGGGAGATCACATGGATGTCCTCGTACTGATCGACAAGCTCGACGAGCTGGTGCACAACGCCAAGGCCGTGCCCCTGACCGACCAGGTGCGCATCGACCGCGAGGAGATCTGGGAGATCCTCGACCAGATGCGCGCCACGATCCCGGACGAGATCAAGCAGGCGCGCTGGATCGTCAAGGAGCGCCAGGAGATGCTCGGGGAGGCCAAGCGCGAGGCGGAGCGCATCGTCGTCGAGGCCCGCGAGATCGCCCAGCGCGAGGCGTCGCAGCAGGAGGTCGTGCGCCTCGCCGAGCGGCAGGCGCAGGAGATCCTCGAGAACGCGCGGGCCCGCGAGCGCGAGATCCGGCTCGGCGCGGAGGACTACGCCGACGAGATCCTCGGCACGCTCGAGACGAACCTCGGCAAGTTCCTCGGCGCCGTCCAGCGCGGCCGCGGCCAGTTGGCCAGCGCGTCGCCGGATCGCACCGAGGGCGGCTCCGCGCAGTTCACCGAGATCACCTCCTAGCGGCCGCGCGGCCCCGCCCGTGATCGACATCGCGCAGCTCCGGCTCGAGCCGGGCGAGGAGCGCTCCGTCGAGGTGCCCGTGGTGCTCCCGCACCTGGCGATCGGCGGCGTCGAGTACGCCGGGCCGGCGGCGCCCGTGGTCGCGCGCGTCGACCTGACGCGGCTCAACTCGGGCCTGCTCCTGCGGCTGCGTCTCGCCACCACGATCGACGGGCCCTGCCACCGCTGCCTCGAGGAGGCGCGGATCCCCGTCTCGATTGACGCCCGCGAGTACCAGGCGGATGCGCCGGAGGCGGGGGCGGAGTCGGAGGAGGTCTGCGACTACCTGCAGGGCGATGAGCTTGACGTCGCGACCTGGGCCGCCGACGCCGTGGTGCTGGCGATGCCGCACAAGATCCTCTGCCGCGAGGACTGCAAGGGGCTGTGCCCGTCGTGCGGCGCGGACCTCAACGCGGGGCCCTGCGACTGCCCGCCGCCCGCGGGCGACGACCGCTGGGGCCCCCTGCGGGAGCTCCTGGGGGACGACCCCGCCTGACAGGCGCACGGCGCCCGCGCGTTCGCTACGCTGCGCGGCGCAATGGCGGTGCCCAAGCGGAAGACCTCGAAGGCCCGGCGCGACAAGCGCCGCGCCCAGCACAAGATCGCGAGCCCCGTGGTCGCGACCTGCGGCGTCTGCTCGGCGCCGAAGCTGCCGCACCGCGTCTGCCCGAGCTGCGGGACCTACCGCGGCCGTCGCTACGCGACGACGGGCCCCGCGCTGGGCTAGCCCGATGCCGGCCCGGATCGCGGTCGACGCGCTGGGCGGGGACGACGCGCCCGCGTCGGTCGTGCGGGGCGTCCTCGACGCCGTGGCCGCCGACCCGGACCTCGAGGTGCTGCTGGTCGGGGATCCGGAGCTGATCGGCGACGCCGTGGCCGGCGTCCCGCGCGTGCGGGTCGCGGCATCCGGCGGCCGCGTGGCGCAGGAGGCCGATCCCGTCGAGGCGGTGCGCGCCGATCCGGGCTGCTCGATCGGCGTCGCCGCCCGGCTCGTGCGCGACGGCGAGGCGGACGCGCTCGTCTCCGCGGGCCACTCCGGCGCGACGCTGGCCGCCGCCGTCCTGCTCGTGGGCCGCCAGGCGGGCGTCTCGCGGCCCGCGCTGGCCGCCGTCCTGCCGGGCGCGACGGGGCCCACGGTGCTGGTCGACGCGGGCGCCAACCTCGACACCTCCGCGCGGCAGCTGCACGAGTTCGCGCACCTCGGCTGCGCCTTCGCGGAGGACGTGCTGGGGCTGCGCGAGGCGACCTGCGGGCTCCTGGCGATCGGCGAGGAGCCGGGCAAGGGCGACCAGCGCATGAAGGAGGCGCACGCCCTGATCGCGGCCGATCCCGCGCTGCGCTACCGGGGCAGCGTCGAGGGGCGCGACGCCCTCACCTCCGCCGTCGACGTGATCGTGTCGGACGGCTTCGCCGGCAACGTGCTCCTGAAGGCCTGCGAGGGCACCGCGCGGGAGGCGTTCCGGCGCGTGCGGGCCGAGGCCACCGGCCCCCGGGCGGCGCTCGGCGGGATCCTGCTGCGGCCGGCGCTGCGGCGCGTGCGCGACGACCTCGACCCGGACACCTACGGCGGGGCGCACCTGCTCGGCTGCCGCGGCGTCGCCGTGATCGCGCACGGGGCGGCGCGCCCGCACGGGATCGCGCGGGCCTGCCGCTACGCGGCGGAGGGCGTGCGCGCGGACCTGCCCGGGCGGATCGCGGCCCGGATCGGGGCCCTGGGGGCGTGAAGCGGCCGGAGCCGCCTGCTACTGTCAGCGCGTCCACGGGACACCGACCGAGGGGGAAAGACAGTGGCAGAGCGAGCTGAGGTACTGGCGAAGGTGCAGGAGATCCTGGTCGAGCGCCTGGACGTCGATCCGGACGCGATCACCGAGAGCGCGCACATGCGCGACGACCTGCAGGCCGACTCGCTCGACCTCGTCGAGCTGATCATGGACCTCGAGGAGAACTTCGGCGTGAAGATCTCCGACGAGGAGGCCCAGTCGATCGGCACCGTCGGCGAGGCCGTCGACTTCATCGTCGCCCGCGCTGACTAGCCCGTCGGGGCCCATCGCCGCGCTGCTCGACGGGCTCGAGCCCGCCGTGCGCCGGCGCGCCCTGACGCACTCCAGCTGGGCCGCGACGCCGGGGGACTCGTACGACCGCGACGAGCTGCTCGGCGACGCCGTGCTCGACCTCGCGCTCGGGGAGCACCTGATGGCCGTGATGCCGCAGGCCCCCGAGGGCGAGATCTCGCGCGTCAAGAACCAGCTGCGCTCCGGCCGCTTCTGCGCCGTGGTGGCGCGCAACGAGGGGCTGGGCGAGCGCATGGCCGCGCTCGTCGAGGGCACTCCCCACGAGCGCGCCGGCCGCGACCTGATGACGAGCCGCGGCGTGCTCGGCGACCTGACCGAGTCGGCGCTCGGCGCCATCTTCCTCGCGCGCGGCTGGGAGCCGGCGCGCGACGCCGCCGTCGCGGCCTTCGCGCCGCTCGTCCCGCACGCCGTCGACCCGCGCGTCGACCCCAAGACCGCGCTCCAGGAGGCCGGGCAGCGTCAGGGTCGCCGTGTAGCGTACGAACCCGTGGAGGAAACGGGACCAGCGCACGCGCGGCACTTCCGCGTCCGCGTGCTCCTCGACGGCCGCGAGGCGGCCGTCGGCGAGGGCGGCTCGCGGCGCGCGGCCGAGCAGGCCGCGGCGCGCCGCGCCCTGCGCGCCCTCGAGGAGGGCGGCGCGGCGTGAGGCTGACCCGGATCCGGATCAAGGGCTTCAAGAGCTTCGCCGACGAGACCGAGCTGGTCTTCGACCGCGGCGTCGGCGTGATCGTCGGCCCGAACGGCTCCGGCAAGTCGAACATCGCGGAGTCCCTGCGCTGGGCGATGGCCTCGCAGGCCCCGAGCGAGGTGCGCGTGGCCAGCGGCCTCGACGTGCTCTTCTCCGGCTCGGAGGGGCGGGCCGCGGCCGGCCTCGCCGAGGTCGAGCTGGTGCTCGAGGACGAGGGCGGCGTCGCCCCCGGCGGACGGCCCGAGCTGTCGATCATGCGCCGCCTCAGCCGCGACGGCGAGAGCGCCTACCTGCTCAACCGCATGCCGGTGCGCCGGCTCGACGTGCACGAGGTGCTGGCGGACGTCGGCCTCGGCCGCGACAGCCACGCGATCATCGGGCAGAACCAGGTCGACCAGGTCCTCTTGGCCAGCCCGTCGGCGCGCCGCGGCCTGATCGAGGAGGTCGCCGGCCTCGGCAAGTACAAGCGCCGCCGCGTGCGCGCCCAGCAGAAGCTGAACCGCGTCGAGCGCCAGCTCGTCGAGGCGCGCGCCCGCCAGGCCGAGATCCAGGGGCGCCTGCGCCCGCTGGCCCTGCAGGCCTCCGCCGCCGAGCGCGCGGCCCTGCTCGAGGCCGAGCTCCTGGAGCTGCGCCTCGAGCTGGTGCTGAGCGCGACCGCCGAGGCCCGTCGCGACCGGCAGGCCCGCCAGGGCGACCTGCGCGAGGCCCGGGAGGCGCAGGCCGCGCTCGACGCGCAGGCCGCGGCGATCGTGGCCCGACGCCAGGCCGCGGAGGCGGCGCTCGGCGCGCTCGTCACGGAGCAGGAGGCGGCCTCGCGCCTGGTCCAGCGCCTCGACGCCGCCGTGGAGCGCCTGCGCGACCGCGCGCTGGCGCTCGGCGAGCGTCGCGAGGAGTTCGCCGCCGACGCCGAGCGCCTGCGGGTGCGCGCGTCGCGGCTGATCGACGAGGCCGCCACCACGGCGTCGGCCGCCGCGGGCGTCGAGATGGACGCCGAGCGCGAGCGCGCGGAGCTCGCCGCCGACCCGGACGACACGGGGCTCGAGGAGCGCTTCGCGCAGGCCGTGCAGACCTCGGAGGCCGCGCTCGCGGCGACGCTCGAGGCGCGCCGCGCCGAGGCCGAGCACGAGGGCCGCCTCGCGCGGGCCCGGGCCGAGGCCGCCG
>CAIQOY010000134.1 GCA_903873565.1 uncultured Actinomycetes bacterium | reverse complement strand
CGGCTTCGCCGCCTCGCCCCTGCACGGCGACGGCGCGGGCACGTTCCGGATCCTCGAGCAGACGACCAGCAGCCCGTCCTACGTCACGGACTCCGCGCACAACACCGTCCTCGAGGCGCTGGCGGGCACGGGCCTGGTCGGGGGCCTCCCGTTCATCGCCGGCGGCATCGCCCTGGTCGCGCTCGCCGTGGCCGGCATCCGCCGGGCGCGCCCGGGCGACGAGGTCGGGGCCGCGGCGGCGCTGGTCGGCGGGCTCGCCTTCATCCTGCAGGGCCTCGTCGACGTCGACTGGAGCCTCGCCGCGCAGGGCATCGTCGTCTACGCGGCGATCGGGGCGCTCGGGCCGCGCCTGATGGCGCGCGAGGCGGTGCCCGTCGCGGGGCGGGCGGTGGGCGCCGCGCTGGCGATCGGCCTGCTGGCGGCCGGGCTGTTCGCCGTGCCCTCGTGGCTGAGCGCGCGCGACACGCGGCAGAGCGCGGACCTGCTCGCCGCCGACCCCCAGGCCGCGCTCGAGGAGGCGGTGAGCGCGCAGCGCTACAACCCGCTCAGCGTCGAGCCGCTGCTCGTGGAGGCGGAGGCCCGCGAGGCGCTCGGCGACGAGCCCGGGACGCAGGCGGCGCTCCTGCGCGCGATCGACCTCGAGCCGCGCAACTACGAGCCGTGGCTGCTCTACGGCACCTACCTGGCCTTCACCTGGGGCCGGCCCAGCGAGGGCCGCGACGCCCTCGAGCGGGCCCTCGAGCTGTCGGGCGACGAGTGGTCCGTGCTGACCGTGCTCGACACCCTCCCGCCCGAGGACGGCGGGTAGAGTGGGGCGCGCCTGACCATGTCGCTCCGCCCTGCCCTCCTCGCCCTCGCCCTGGCGCTCGCCATCCTCGCGCCGGTCGCCGCCGACCCGCCGACGGCGGAGGCCAAGAAGAAGAACTGCGGCGACGCCGTGATCAACGAGTACTTCTTCTCCGGGCGGATCAAGTACCACCCGCAGGAGTGCTACGCGCTCGCGCTCAAGCAGGTCGACCCCGACGCGAAGATGTACTCGGGCATCATGGGCGCGATCCGCGCCGCCCGGGCCCGCGACAAGGCCAAGGACGAGGCGGCGGCGCAGCCCGCGGACGACGGCGGGGGGACGTCGGGCTCGTCCGACGGCTTCGACCCGGTGATGCCGATGGAGATCGACGGCGAGACGGTGCCGATGGAGACCGTGCCCGTGCAGGATGCGCCGGTGCCCGACGAGGCGGCGGGCGACCCCGTCATCGCCGAGGTCGCCGCCGTCGACCTGACCGAGGACCAGGCGGTCATCGCCGTGCCCACCGTCGCGGAGCGGGTGCCCCTGCCCGTCGTCCTGCTCGGCCTGCTCGCCGCCGTCCTCACGCTGGTCGGCCTCGGCGGCCTCGCCGTCCGCTGGATCGACCGCACGGGCTAGCCCGCGGCGCGCGCTGCGGCTATCGTCGGGCCTCCCCACGGAGAGGAGCGAGGACGATGCTGATCTCGACCATGAACGACGTGCCCGGCCGCCAGATCACGGAGGTCTAC
Source organism: uncultured Actinomycetes bacterium (assembly GCA_903873565.1). Taxonomy (GTDB): domain Bacteria; phylum Actinomycetota; class Thermoleophilia; order Gaiellales; family F1-60-MAGs149; genus F1-60-MAGs149. The sequence continues at coordinate 10,915 of CAIQOY010000134.1, read as the reverse complement.
GGCGAGGTGTTCGGCCTCACGGTGCGCTCGCGCGGCCTCAAGGGCCAGTTCGGCGCGAGCTTCAAGTCGATCGTCGGCGGCGAGCTCGGCGGGCTCACGGACATGCTGCACGAGGGCCGCCAGGAGGCGATCGAGCGGATGGTCGCCGAGGCCGAGGCGAAGGGCGCGAACGCGATCATCGCGATGCGCTTCGACTCGAGCGAGATGATGGAGATGGGCACCGAGGTCGTGGCCTACGGCACGGCCGTGAAGCTCGCCTAGCCCGCGTCCGGGGCCCGCAGCACGAGGGCCGCGTCGTGGCCCCCGAACCCGAACCCCGTCGACATCGCGTACTCGACCGCGGCCGGCGTCGCCTCGCGCACCAGCGCGAGGTCGACGTCGGGCGCGTCGAGGTTGGCACCGGGCAGGAGCCGGCCGCGCGCGAACACCGCCAGCGTGGCGATCGCCTCGATGGCGCCGGCGGCGGCCAGCGTGTGGCCGTGCTGCCCCTTGGTCGAGGAGACCGGCGTCGCGCCGAGCCCGGCGCGCTGCAGGGCGAGCGCCTCCGCGCGGTCGCCGACGGGGGTCGAGGTCGCGTGCGCGTTGACGTACCCGATCGCCTCGGGGCCGATGCCCGCGTCCGCCAGCGCCGCCTGCATCGCCCGCGCCGGCCCCTCGCCGGTCTCGTCGGGGCTGGTCAGGTGCCCGGCATCGCAGGCCTGTCCGTACCCGACGATCTCCGCGTAGACGCGCGCGCCGCGCGCCCGCGCCGCATCGAGCGGCTCCAGCACGAGGGCGCCCGCGCCCTCCGCCATCACGAACCCGTCGCGCGCCGCGTCGAAGGGCCGCGAGGCGCCGGCGGCGCCGCGCTCCAGGGAGGCGATGGCGCCGAGGCGGATGTAGCCCGCGATGATCGGCGCGACGATGGCCGCCTCCGCGCCGCCCGCGACCATCGCGTCGGCCCGGCCGTCGCGGACGCGCTCGTAGGCCCAGCCGATCGCGTCGGACCCGGCGGCGCAGGCCGTCGCCGGGGCGGCGGTCGGCCCGTGCAGGCCGTGCACCCGCGCGACGCCGGCCACGGGGGAGTTGGTCAGGAGCAGCGGCACGGTGAACGGGCTGACCCGGTCGACGCCGCGCTCCAGGAGCGCGCGGTGGTTGTCGGCGAGGGTGGCGATGCCCCCGTGCGCGTTCGCGATCGCGGCCCCGAAGCGCCACGGGTCGACGCCGGTGTCGCCGGCGTCGGCGAGGGCGTTCGCCGCCGCGACGGCCGCGAGCAGCCCGGCGCGGTCCATCCGCCGCGCCTCGCGCCGGCCGACCACCGCCTCCGCGTCGATCGCCCCGACCACGCAGGCCGGGACCGGCGGCAGGCCCTCGAGCCGCACCTCCGTCGCCGCGCTCTCGGCGGCGAGCAGGGCATCCCAGAGGGCGCCCACGTCGTCGCCGAAGGCCGAGACCACGCCCAGTCCCGTGACCGCCACGCGCCTGTGCATAGGCGGAGTGTGCCGGACGGGCGCGCCGCGTGCGCTTGTGCCGTCTCAGGCTCCTCTCAGGCGCATCCGCGAGGCTGCGCGGGCACGATTCGACAACCACCACGGAGCATCCGATGCAGTTCACCAAGAAGACCATCCTGATCGGCACCGCCGCGGCCATCGGCGTCGCCGCGATCGGCGGCACCGCCGTCGCCGCGACCGGCATCGCCACCGGCGACGACGACGCCCGCCACGCAGAGTTCGAGCAGCAGCTGGCCGAGAAGCTCGGCGTCCCCCAGGCCGACGTGGAGCGCGCGCTGGGCGAGATGCACGCCGAGCGCACGACCGAGCGGCTCGGCGAGCTCGTCGCCGACGGCAAGCTCACGCAGGCCCAGGCCGACGCCATCCAGCAGCAGGTCGACGCCGGGCAGGGCGAGGCCGCGATGCAGTCCCTGCGGGCCGCGCTGCTCGGCACCGCCCTCACCCAGCTGGTCCGGGAGGGCGCGATGACCCAGGCCCAGGGCGAGGAGGCGGCGAAGCTCGCGTCCGAGGGGGTGCCGATCGGCGTCCGCGGCATGCAGCCCGGGCACGAGGAGCGCCACGCCGATGACCCCGAGCGCCAGGCGCGCCACCTCGAGCACCTCCAGGAGGAGGACGCGCTGACCGCGCAGGAGGCCACGGAGATCCAGGCGCTGATCGACGCGGGCAAGGCCGACGAGGCCGAGCAGCGCATCCACGCCGCCACCGACGCCTACCACCTCGCCGAGCTCGTCGAGGACGGGCGCATCACCCAGGCCCAGGCCGATCGCGTCCAGGCGCTGATCGACGCCGGCGCGCCGATCGGGATCGGCGGCCCGGGCAAGCACGACGGCGAGGGCCATCGCGGCGGCGGGCTGTTCGGGTTCGGCGGGGACCACCACGGGGACGACGACCACGGGGACCGCGACCACCACGAGGACGGCGACCACCACGAGATGGGCGACGACGACGGCGAGGACGCCTAGGCGCACGCACCGGCCCCGCCCGCCATACTCGGGCGGGGCCGAGTGCGGCCCCCAGCCACCATGCGGATCCTGATCATCGAGGACAACGAGTCGGTGCGCTCGGCGGTTCGCCGGGCGCTGACCGCGCGCGGCCACGACGTCGTCGAGGCCGCGACCGCCGCCGCCGGGCGCATGGCCGTCGACGACGCGATCGACGCGATCGTCCTCGACGTGGGCCTGCCCGACGCCTCGGGGTTCGACGTCTGCCGCACGCTCCGCGAGACGGGCGTGCGCATCCCGATCCTGATGCTGACCGCGCGCGATGCGGTCGCCGACCGTGTCGAGGGCCTCGACGCCGGCGCCGACGACTACCTGGTCAAGCCGTTCGCCACCGTGGAGCTCGACGCGCGCCTGCGCGCCATCGCCCGCCGCTCCCTCGCCGACCCGGCCGCGGACGACGAGCTCCTGGAGGCGGCCGGGGTCCGGCTCGACCTCGCCTCCCACACCGCCGAGCGCGACGGCCGCCCGCTCGAGCTGACCCGCACCGAGCGCCTCCTACTCGAGCTGTTCCTGCGCAACCCCGACCGCGTCCTCACCCGCGAGGTGATCCTCGACCGCGTCTGGGGCATGGACGCCCGCACCTCGTCGAACGGCGTCGAGGTCTACGTCGGCTACCTGCGCCGCAAGCTCGAGGAGGGCGACGCGCCGCGCCTGATCGAGACCGTGCGCGGCGTCGGCTACGCGCTGAGGACGAAGCCGTGAGCCTGCGCCTGCGCATCGCCCTCGCCTCCGCCCTGGCGGTCGTCGTGGCCTTCGCGATCGGCGGCGTCGTCACCTACGAGGCGGCCCGCCGCTCGCTGTACGCGGAGGTCGACGAGTCGCTGCGCGCCGCGGCGATCCGCGAGGCCGAGGCCGCGGCGCGGCCCGATCGCGCCGACGCGGCCGCCGCGGCGGCGGCCCAGCAGGCGCTCGAGGCCGACGCGGAGGAGGACCGGGAGCGGGACGAGGAGCGGGATGGGGACGGCGACCGGGACCGGGATCGCGACGACCGGCCCTTCGGCGGGCCGCTCAACGGGCGCTTCGGCGGGCCCGGGATCTTCGCCGAGCTGATCGACGGCTCGGGGGCGATCGTGCGCCTGCCGGCCGGCGAGGACCCGCTGCCGCCGGCCGACGAGGCGGCGGCGATCGCCGCCCGCGGACGGGGCTCGGACTTCCAGACGCTCCGCTACGACGGCGAGCCGATCCGCGTGCTCGTCGTCGGGCTGCGCCCGGACCTCGCCCTGCAGGTCGGGCGCTCCGTGGAGGACGTCGAGGACTCGCTCGAGCGCCTGCAGCGCCTCCTGCTCCTGGCCGGGATCGGCGGCGCGATCATCGCCGTCGCGCTCGGCTGGCTCGTGGCGGACCGCGGGCTCGTGCCCCTGCGCCGGCTCGCCGCCGACGTCGACGACGCGGCGCAGGCCCGCGACCTCACGCGCCGGCTGCCCGAGCAGGGCGGCGCCGAGTCCGCGCGGCTCGCCGCCGCCGTCAACGACCTCCTCGCCGGCCTCGACGAGGCGCGCCGCGCCCAGGACCAGCTCGTGGCCGACGCGGCGCACGAGCTGCGCACCCCCCTGACCGCGCTGCGCACCGACGTGGAGACGCTCGGCGACCCGTCGATCGAGCTGTCCGACGAGGACCGCCGCCAGATCGCCGATGCGCTGGGGCGCGAGATCGACGACGTGGCCCGGATGGTGACCGGCATCGTCGACCTCGCGCGCGGCGCCCGCCCCGTCGAGCGCTCCGAGGAGCTGCGGCTCGACGACCTCGTCGCCGACGTCGTGGCCCGCGCCCGGGCGCGCCGGCCCGAGGCCGTGGTGGAGCTCGACGCCGAGCCCGCGCCGATGACCGGCGACCCGACGCGGCTCGAGCGCGCCGTCGCCAACCTCGTCGAGAACGCGCTCCTGCACGGCGCCTCCCCGGTGCGCGTGCGGGTGCGGCCCGGCGAGGTCGTGGTGGACGACGCGGGCCCCGGCATCCCGCCCGACCAGCGCGAGGCGATGTTCGAGCGCTTCCGGCGCGGCGTCGGCGTGCAGGACCGGCCGGGCTCCGGCCTCGGCCTGGCGATCGTGCGCCAGGACGTCGCCGCCCACGGCGGCAGCGTGGCGATCGGCGAGGCGCCCGGCGGCGGCTGCCGGATCACGGTGCGCCTGCCGGCCTGAGCCTGATTGGCGTTCCTGATGCGGCTGATAGCCTTTCCGCATGGACGCGGCCGGCTTCCTCGAGCTGCCCCCGCGCGTGCCCAAGCCGCGCGAGGTCGGGATGACGCACGTCATGGACAAGGGCCTGAGCCTGGCCGAGATCCGCTCGATGGTGGAGATGGGCGGCGACTTCATCGACATCGTCAAGCTCGGCTGGGGCACCTCGTACGTGACGGCGAACCTGCGCGACAAGCTCGACCTGTACCGCTCGCTCGGCATCCCCGTCGTCTGCGGCGGCACGCTGCTCGAGGTGGCGGAGGCCCGCGGCCGGATCGACGGCTACCGCACGTGGCTGACCGAGCAGGGCTTCGAGTGCGTCGAGGTGTCCGACGGCACGATCGACATGGCCCGGGAGCGCAAGCTCGAGCTGATCGACCTGTTCGCCCGCGACTTCAAGGTGCTCAGCGAGGTGGGCTCGAAGGACGCCGAGGAGATCTTCGCCCCGTACCAGTGGGTCGAGTGGATCAAGGAGGAGCAGGGCGCCGGCGCCTGGAAGGTGATCACCGAGGCCCGCGAGTCCGGCACCGCCGGCATCTTCCGCACCTCCGGCGAGGTGCGCAGCGGCCTGATCGACGAGATCGCCCACGAGATCGACGTGGCCGGCCTGCTCTTCGAGGCGCCGCAGAAGTCCCAGCAGGCCTGGTTCATCAAGCACCTCGGGCCCGACGTCAACCTCGGCAACATCCCGCCGGACGAGGTCATCCCGCTCGAGACGCTGCGCCGGGGTCTACGCTCCGACACGATGGCGCAGATCCTCGACCTCGAGGGCTGACGTGCCCGACGTGGTGGTGATCGGCTCCGGCGGGGCCGGGCTCGCCGCGGCGCTCGCCGCGCACGCGGCCGGCGCCTCCGTGACGCTGGCCACGAAGCTCGGCGTCGCCTCCTGCAACACGGCCAAGGCCCAGGGCGGCATCCAGGCCGCCGTCGGGCCCGATGACGATGTCGAGACGCACCTCGCGGACGTGATCGCCTCGTCGCACGACACCGCCGACCCGGCGCTCGCGCGCCGGCTCGTCGAGGACGGCCCGGCGGCCGTCGCCTGGCTCGAGGGCCTCGGCGTCGCCTTCACCCGCGAGGCCGACGGCGCCCTGCGCCTCGCCCGCTGCGGCGGCGCGACCCGCCGGCGCCTGCTGCAGGTCGGCGACCGCACGGGGCACGCGATCGCGTCGGCGCTGCGCGCCGCCGTCGAGTCCGCGGACGGGATCGAGGTGCTCGACCACGCGCGCCTCGTGGCCCTCGAGCCCGGCCGGGCCACCGTGGAGCGCGGCGGCGAGCGGATCGCCCTCGACCACGGCGCGATCGTGCTGGCCGCCGGCGGCCGCTGCAAGCGCGTCGCCGAGGAGACCGGCGAGCTGTCGACCAACGGCGACGGCGCGACCGGCGAGGTCGCGGAGCTCGCGGTCGCCCTGGGCTGCGCCGAGCGCGACCACGACTCCCTGCAGCGCCACCCGACGGGCGCCGCCTGGCCGCCGCCGCTGGCGGGCTACGCCGTGCCGGAGACCACCCGGGCCTACGGCGCCCTGCTCCGCAACGGCCGGGGCGAGCGCTTCGTCGACGAGCTCGCCCCGCGCGACGTGGTGGCGGAGGCGATCCTGCGCGAGTGCGCCGAGGGCCGCGGCGCCGAGACGCCCGACGGGCGCCCCGCCGTCCTGCTCGACTGCTCCCCCGTCGACCCCGCCGACGCGGACATCTCGCTGCCCTACATGCTGCGCCGCTACCGCAAGGCCGGGATCGACCCCCTCGCCGAGCCGATCCACGTGCACCCCGTCCTCCACTACCAGAACGGCGGCCTCGTGATCGACCCCGACGGCGCCACCACCGTGCCCGGGGTGTGGGCGGCCGGCGAGATCACGGGCGGCGTCCACGGCCGCAACCGCATGATGGGCAACTCGCTCCTCGACTGCTGCGTCTACGGCCGCCGCGCGGGCCGCGCCGCCGCCGAGGCCGTCGCGTGACCGAGGTCCTGATCGTGGGCGCCTCGTTCGCGGGGCTGACCGCGGCCCGCGAGCTGCGCGGCCGCGACGTCCTGCTCGTCGACCGCTCGCCGATCGGGGCCCACCAGACGTCGGCCTGCGCGCTGCCCGTGTCCCTCGCCGAGTGGCTCGGGATCGGCGACGCGATCCTCCACGCCGACCGCCGGATGCGCCTCAGGGTCGGGCGCGACACGTGGCGCGTCGACCTCCCCGAGCCGTTCTGCACGGTCGACTACGAGGCCGCCTGCCGGCTGCTCGCCGCGCAGGGCGACGCCCGCTTCGCGCAGGTGCGCATCACGGGGCGCGCGGCCGGCGTCGCGATCGGCGCCGACGGCGAGCGCCTGACCGCCGACCACCTGGTCGACGCCTCCGGCTGGCGGCGCGTCCTCGACCCGGCCGGGCCGACCCCGGGGGCCGACGTGCGCCTCGTGACGGGCACGGAGGACCACGTGCCGAGCGCGGCGGCCCCGCCGACGCCGGGCTTCGACTTCATCTTCGACCGCGCGATCCTCCGCGCCGGCTACGCCTGGTCGTTCCCGTCGGGCGACCACGCGCGGGTCGGGGTCGGCTCCTTCGTGCGCGAGCCCCTCAACCCCGCGCTCGGGACGCTGCGCGAGCGCGAGCGGGTCGGCGCCGGCACGGAGCGCCACGGCGGCGCCATCAGCTGCGTCCCGCGCGACCCCGTCGCCGACGGCGTGCTGTTCGTCGGCGACGCCGCCGGGCACGCCCTGCCCCTGACCCTCGAGGGGATCCGCCCCGCCGCCTACTTCGGCTGCGCCGCCGGCCGCCTCGTGCGCGCCGTGCTCGAGGGCGGCCTCGAGCGCCCGGCGGCCGAGGCCCGCTACGCGGCCCTCCACGCCGCCCACCTCGGCGGCTACCGGCGCCTGCTGCGCGCGCAGCGCTGGACGCGCCGCACCCCCGACGCCCTCAAGCGCCGCGCCGTCCGCCGCTGGCTCGGCCCCGGCGCGACCGCTGCCGACCCGCCCGCCCGGCCCTTCCGGCAGCTGCGCTACCTCGACGTGCTGCGCGCCGAGCGCCTGCCCGCGCTGCCCTGAGGCCGGTACGCTGCGCGGCGTGGATGCCGACGTCCCCGCGCTGGCCGAGGCGCTCGCCGCGCTCGACCCCATGCTCCTCGAGCACGAGTACGCGCTGCTCGGCTACGGCCGCGGCTCGGCCCCGCCGTCACCGGAGGCGCTCCTGGCCGAGGGCTTCGGCGCCCGCATAGACGACCCGCTCGAGACCACCTTCGTCGTGCGCCGCCCGGTCGCCGACGCGATGCCGCCCGCGGACACCCGCCAGGACGGCCTGCGCGTGATCCTGCTGACCGCGCCCCTGCCGCCCGAGCTGACCGGCTTCGCCTCGACGATCACGGGGGCGCTCGCCGACCGCGGGATACCGATCATCCCGGTCGGCACCGCCTCGCGCGACCACCTGATCGTGCCCGAGGCCGACTGGCCGGAGGCGCTCGCGATCCTGCGCGGCCTGCGCGACGCCGCGCGCCAGCTGCTCGAGGCGGCCCGGCAGCCGCCGGCGGCGGACGCCCTCTAGCATTCGCCCGATGGAGCGACTCGTGCGGATCCTCGCCCTGGTCCTCGCGCTGCTCCTGATCGGGGGCGCCGCGGTGGTCTTCGTGCGCGCCCAGATCCTCAAGAGCGCGCCCTCGCCGATCGTCGGCCCCACGATCGGCAACCGCGTCTTCTCCCCCGACGCCTACAAGCCGCGCCGCCGCGAGGCCACGCTGCGCGTCGGGCTGCGCGAGCGCCAGCGCGCGGTGGTGCTCATCCTCGACGCCGACAATCGGGTCGTGACGCGCGCCCGCATGGAGCAGACGGGCCGCCGCATCCGCGCGGCTTGGAACGGCACCGACGCCGCGGGCACCCTCGCGCCGGATGGGATCTACCGCTTCGCGATCGAGCTCGGCAGCGGCGAGCGGCTGATCCGGATCCCCGACCCGATCCGCCTCGACGCCACGCCGCCCGAGGTGCAGTCGAACGCGAAGGCCGGGCGCTACATCACCCCCGGGCTCGAGGGCGACATCGGCGTCTACTCGTTCACGCTCAGCTCGAGCGAGCCGACGCGCTTCCGCCTCGACGTGCGCCAGGTGCAGCCCAACGGCACCGCGCGACTGATCCGGCGGGAGACGCAGCTGACCTGGGAGCGCCGCAAGCAGATGCGCTGGGCGGCCGACGCCGGCAACCTTCCGCTCGACCGGACGGGCGAGGCGGTCGACCCCGGGTCCTACATCGTCGGCTGGCGCGCCGAGGACCGGGCCGGCAACCTGGTGATCGCCCCGGCGCTCGTGGAGCCGGGCGAGCTCGAGCCGGCGCGCGTCGTCGGCGTGCGCACCGTGGCCCTGACGCCCTCGCTCCAGCCCGTCACGCTCCTCAGCGACGTCGAGCTGGTGCGCCACCGGCCCGGGGCCTCGTTCCCGGGGACCGCGGTCGCGCGCGCCCAGGGCGCCCCGGGCGCGGTCCGCCTGCCGCCGGCCCAGGCCGGCTTCTACGCCGTCGAGATCGCGGGTGGCGGCTGGCAGGGCTGGGCCCCCGAGGCCGTCGCCGGTCGCGCGCCCGTGCTCGTGCTGTCGCCGCTCTACTCGTGGCAGGCCGCCAACACCGCCGACGCCGACCTGTCCGGCTTCCCCGACGTGCCGCCGGCGCCGCTCGCCCTCGACCGGCCGCTCGGCGAGGGCGCCGAGGCCGGCCTCGCCGGCATCGGGCGCGTCGCGGCGGCGCTCGCGACGGGCACGGACCGGCGCGTCGGGGCGATCACGGACGCGCGCATCGAGGCCCGTGGCGTGCCGCGCGGCACGCGGCTGGTGGCGATCGCCGGGGCGCCCGTCTGGACGCCCGGGCTGATCGCCGCCCTGGAGCGCTTCCAGCGGCGCGGCGGGCTCGTCCTCGTGCTCGACGACGAGAGCCTCCAGCGCCGCGCCGAGCGCAGCGGCGACGCCATCACGCTCGCGCCCGGCGCCGAGTCGGCGGTCGAGCGGCTCGACCCCCTGCGCACGATCGGCGAGGCCGACGCCGCGCTGACCCGCCCCTCGGACTGAGAGCGCGGCGGCGGCCGCGCCGCCCCCGTACCATGCGGGCATGCGCGTCCTGGTCACCGGCGGAGCCGGCTTCATCGGCTCCCACCTCGCGGACCGCCTCCTGGCCGCGGGCCACGCGGTGCGCGCGTTCGACGCGCTCGACCCGCAGGTGCACCCCGATGGCCCGCCGGCCTACCTCGACCCGGGCGTGGAGCTGGTCGTCGGCGACGTGCGGGACGCCGACGCCCTCGACCGCGCCCTCGACGACGTCGACGCGGTCGTCCACCTCGCCGCGGCGGTGGGCGTGGGCCAGTCGATGTACGAGATCCGCCGCTACGTCGACGTCAACAGCGTCGGCTGCGCGGTCCTGCTCGAGCGCCTCGTGGAGCGCCGCGACCGGGTCCGGCGGCTGGTCGTCGCCTCGTCGATGTCGATCTACGGCGAGGGCCAGTACCGCGACCCCGCGACGGGCGAGTCCGGGCTCGCGCCGGGGCTGCGGCCCGAGGCGCAGCTCGCGGCGCGCCGCTGGGAGCTCGAGCGCGACGGCCGCCCGCTCGCGCCCGAGCCCACCCGCGAGGACAAGCCGCTCCTGCCGACCTCCGTCTACGCGGTCACCAAGCGCGACCACGAGGAGCTCTGCCTGTCGGTCGGGGAGGCCTACGGCATCCCGACGGCGGCCCTGCGCCTGTTCAACGTCTACGGCCCGCGCCAGGCCCTCGGCAACCCCTACACGGGGGTGGCCGCGATCTTCGGGAGCCGGCTCCTCAACGGCCACGCCCCGATCGCCTTCGAGGACGGCGCCCAGACGCGCGACTTCGTGCACGTGACGGACGTCGCCCGCGCCTTCCACCTCGCCGTGGAGTCGGACGCGGCGGGCCTCGTGGCCAACGTCTGCACGGGGCGCCCGGCGAGCGTCGTCGACATCGCCCGCGGCCTCGCCCGCGGGCTCGGGGCCGAGATCGAGCCCGAGGTCGCCGGCACCTACCGCGCCGGCGACATCCGCCACTGCATCGGCGACCCGGCCCGGGCCCGCGCCGCCCTCGGCTTCGAGGCCGAGGTCGGCCTCGACGACGGCCTCGGGGCGCTGGCCGGGTGGATGGCCGAGCAGGAGGCCGTGGACCGCGTCGAGGACGCCATGGAGGAGCTGCGCCGGCGGGGTCTCGAGCGGTGAGCGCCCGGCTCGCCGTCGGCATCGTCGCCCACGGCAACCGGGACCTCGCACTGGAGGCGCTCGCCTCCCTGACGG
>CAIQOY010000133.1 GCA_903873565.1 uncultured Actinomycetes bacterium | reverse complement strand
TGATGCCCGAGATCGCCGCCGGGACGACCACGCGCGTCGAGACCTGGAAGCGGTTCGCGCCGAGCCCGAACGAGCCCTCGCGCAGGCTGCTCGGCACCGCGGTCATCGCGTCCTCCGAGAGCGACGCGACGGTGGGCAGGAGCAGGATGCCGATGATCACGCCGGCGGAGAAGGCGTTGAAGATCTCCACCTGCCAGCCGAGGTCGCGCAGGAACGGCGTCAGCACGGTCAGGGCGAAGTAGCCGAGCACCACCGTCGGGATGCCGGCCAGCACCTCGAGCACCGGCTTGACGGTCTTGCGGACGCGGGGGCGCGCGTACTCGCTGAGGTAGATGGCGGTCCCGAGCCCGAGGGGCAGGGCGACCAGGCAGGCCCAGAAGGTCGTCGAGAGCGTACCGATGATCAGCGGCAGGACCCCGAAGGCGGGCGGCTCGAAGAGCGGCGCCCATTCGGTGGTGCCGAAGAACTCGGCGAAGGAGATCTCCGAGAAGAACTCGACGCTCGGGACCAGCAGGGCGACGACGATCCCGACGGTGACGAGCACGGAGACGACCGCCGCCAGGGCGAGCGCGCCGATGATGGCGCGCTCGCCGAGGCGGCGGCTGGTGGCGGCCAGCCTGGGCCGACCGCCACCGTCCGTCGAGGGAGTCGCTATCGCCACGCCGTCAGACTAGCCCTTGAGGCTGTCGACCTCGCCCTTGAGCGTGGTCACCTGCTCCTCGGACAGGGGCACGAAGAGGGCCTCGGTGTTGAGGGACTCCTCGTTGTCGAGGAAGTACTGGGCGAAGGCCAGCACCTCGGGGCGCTCGGCCGCGGCGGCCGAGACGTACATGAACAGCGGGCGGGAGAGCGGCGCGTACTCGCCGGCCTGCACCGTCTCCGCGCTCGGGGCGACGCAGCCGGCCCCGTTGTCGACCTCGATCAGCTTCAGCTTGTCCTTGTTCTCCTCGTAGTAGGAGAGGCCGAAGTAGCCGAGGCCGCCCTTTTCGCCCGTGACGCCCTGGATCGTGACGTTGTCGTCCTCGGACGGCGAGTAGTCGGTGCGGCTCGCGCCCTCCTCGCCGTTGATGGCGTCCGTGAAGAAGTCGAACGTGCCGGAGTCGGTGCCCGGCCCGTACAGCTTCAGCGGCTCATCGGGGAACGAGGGGTCGATGTCCTTCCAGCTGGTGGCCGTCGAGTCCGGGCCCCACATCAGGGCGAGCTGGTCGACGGTCAGGCAGGTGGCCCAGTCGTTCTCGGGGTTGGCGACGATCGCGATGCCGTCGTTGGCGACGAGCATCTCGGTGTACTCGATCCCGCCGTCGCCGCAGAGCGTCGCCTCCTCGTCCTTGATCGCGCGGGACGCGTTGGAGATGTCCGTCTCGCCGGCGCAGAACTTCTCGAAGCCGCCGCCCGTGCCGGACGTGCCGACGGTGACGGAGACGCCGGGGTTGGCGCCCTCGAACTTCTCGGCGGTGAGGGTGGCCAGCGGCGCCACCGTGCTGGAGCCGTCGATGACGATGGCGCC
>CAIQOY010000132.1 GCA_903873565.1 uncultured Actinomycetes bacterium | reverse complement strand
GAGGCATGGCGACCACGGCGACCCATCCGGGCGCGTTCATCGGCGGCGAGTGGCAGGACGGCGGCGGCGCGCCGATCGAGGTGCGCAGCCCCTACGACGGGTCGCTGGTCGGCACCGTCAACGCGGCGACGGACGCGCAGCTCGAGGCGGCGGTGGCCGCCGCGAAGGCGGCGTTCCCGGCGTGGCGGCGGACGCCGCTGATGCAGCGCGTCGACCTCCTGCGCCGGGCCTACGACGTCTGCCTCGAGCGCTCGCCGGCGATCGCCGAGATGATCAGCCGCGAGACCGGCAAGACGATCCGCGAGGCGGAGGAGGAGATGGTCGAGTTCACCGTCGACCACTTCCGGCGCGCCTCGGAGGACGTGATCCGCTACCGCGGCCAGGTGCTGCCCTCGACGCAGGAGCGGGCCGGCTCGAAGCGGATCATGGTCGTCCAGGAGCCGATCGGCGTGGTCGCGACCGTGACCCCGTGGAACTTCCCCGTGGACATCGCCGGGATCCCGATCGTCTACGGGCTCGCGCTCGGCTGCACGCTGGTCTGGAAGCCGTCGGAGCTCGCGCCGATCTGCGCGAACATGTTCGTCGACGTCCTGCACGAGGCCGGCTTCCCGGCGGGCACGATCAACCTGGTGCACGGCCACGGCGACCTCGGCGGGCAGCTGGTCCGCCACGAGGACGTCGGCAGCGTCGTCTTCACCGGCTCGGTGACCACCGGCGAGAAGGTGGCCCGCGACGCCGGCCTCAAGAACCGCGTGCTCGAGCTGGGCGGCAACGGCCCGCAGATCGTGCGCGCCGACGCGGACCTCGAGAAGGCCGCGGACGCCGCCATCACGGGCTGCTTCTACCTGGCCGGCCAGTGCTGCACGGCCGCGGAGCGGATCCTCGTCCACCGCGACGTGCAGGACCGCTTCGTCGAGCTGCTGGTGGAGCGCACCAAGGCGCTCGCGGTCGGCGACCCGCTCGACGAGGCGACCGACATGGGCCCCGTCTGCACCGACGCCAACCTCGTGCGCACGCAGGAGCACGTCGCCGACGCGGTCGCCAAGGGCGCCACGGTGGTGCACGGCGGCGGCGCCGAGGGGCGCCTGCACGAGCCCACGATCGTGGTCGGCGTGACCGAGGACATGCGGATCGCCCAGGAGGAGACCTTCGGCCCGGTGGCGCCGATCATCGCCTTCGACACGGACGACGAGGCGATCCGGATCGCCAACGCGACGGAGTTCGGGCTGACCGCGGCGGTCTTCACCGAGGACCTGCGGACGGCGTGGCGCTACGCCGAGGACCTCTGCCACGGCACCGTCCACATCAACGAGACGACGAACTACTGGGACCAGATGGCCCCGTTCGGCGGCGCGAAGAAGTCCGGCGCGGGGCGCGAGCTCTCGACGTACATCCTCGACGCCATGAGCGAGACCAAGCAGATCACCTGGGACGTCTTCTAGGCGCGGCCGGGGCGGCGCCCCGCGCGGGCGCCACCCCGCCTCGCCCGGTTCCGTAATACGGCGTATCATGGTCTGCATGGCGCCCGAACCCGCGCGTGCCCCGCGCACCGTCGTCTCGCTCCGGCTCGACCCCGACGCGCTCCAGCGCGTCACCGCGCGGGCCCGGGCGCTCGGCGTCTCCCGCACCGCGCTCGTCGAGCGCTACATCCTCGAGGGCATGGAGCGCGACGACCACCCGCTGATCCGCCGCCGCGATGCCGATGGCGTCGTCGTCGGCGCGTTGGTCGGACACCGCATCGACGTGCACCAGGTCGTCGAGGCGCTCGAGGGGGCGGACGGCGACGTCGCCCAGGTCGCCCGCGACCTCGACATCCCGTGGGGCGCCGTCGAGGCCTGCGCGGCGTACCACGACGCCCATCGCGAGCAGGAGGAGCGCGCCGTGGCGCAGCTGCGCGCGCGGTCCGCGGCCGCCGAGGCGGCCGACGCGCTCCGCCGGACCGCCGTCGGCGGGGCGTGAGGCTCCTCCTCGACGAGCACTACCTGGCCCGCCTCGCCGAGCGGCTGCGCGGGCTCGGCTGCGACGCGTCGGCGGTGCAGGAGCGGCCCGAGCTGCGGGGCGCGACCGACGCCGACCTCCTGCGCCGCATGCGCGCGGAGGGCCGGGTGATCGTGACCGAGGACCGCGGTGACTTCGGGCGCCTGCTCAAGCGGTGCCACGACGACCTCGGCGATCACGCCGGGCTCGTGCTGGTCGTGCCGGGGCGCTTCCCCCGCACGCCCGCCGGCCTCGAGGCGCTCGCCGCCGCCCTGCACGCCCTCGTGGCCGCCGCGCCGGCGGAGGCCGGCGTGCCGGGGTGGGTGGGGTGGCTCAGGCCCCCGCCAGGGCCCTGAGCGCCCGCGGCTGGTGCATCCACAGCAG
>CAIQOY010000131.1 GCA_903873565.1 uncultured Actinomycetes bacterium | reverse complement strand
GCGGCGTAGAATCGCCGCCATGGCCCCGACGCCCCTCGCCCGCGCGGCCTTCGGCCTCGTGGCCCTGACCGGCCTGTCCGGCCTCGCGCTGTCCTTGACCCTGACGGTCATCGACTCGGGCAGCTTTCCGCCTGCTGACCGCGGGCTGTTCGGGGAGGGCGACACCGTGGGCCGCGTGTCCGACTGGCTCTCCTACTTCACGCACTGGAGCATCGTCCTCGTGGTGGTCGTGTTCGGGCTCCTGGCACTGCGCCCGCGCGAGCCGAGCCGGGCCTTCCGGGTGCTCCTGCTCGACGCGCTCCTGATGATCACGGTGACCGGGATCGTCTACGCCGCGGTCCTCGCCCCCGTCGCCCCGCCGATGGACGCCATCGAGTCGCTCGCCAACGCGCTCCAGCACTACCTGACGCCGCCGCTCGCCGTCCTCGCCTTCGCGATCTTCGGGCCGCGCGACTGGCTCGAGCGCCGCCTGATCCCCGCCGCGCTGATCATCCCGATCGTCTGGGTCATCTTCACCCTCGCGCGCGGCGCGATCATCGACGCCTACCCCTACGGATTCATCAACGTCGTCGAGCTCGGCTACCCGATGGTGGTCGTGAACATCCTCGCGATCGTCGTGTTCGGGATCGCGATCTGCTTCGCCCTGATCGGCATCGACCGGCTGGCGCGACGCTGGTCCTAGCGATGCCGTCGACCGCTACGCGGTCGCGCTGCGATACGAAGGGCATGAAGCGCCTCATCCTCCCCGCCGCCCTCCTCGCCCTGCTCGTGGCCGCCGCGCCCGCCGCCGCCCAGACCAAGCTCCAGGGCACGGTCGGCCCCGGGTTCACGATCACGCTGACCCAGAACGGCAAGAAGGTCACGACGCTGAAGCCGGGCCGCTACGCGATCACCGTCGACGACAAGGCCACGATGCACAACTTCGTGCTCCAGGGACCCGGCGTCGACAAGGAGATCACGGGCCTCAACTACGTCGGCAAGAAGACGGCGACCGTGACCCTCAAGAAGGGCACCTACACCTACGTGTGCACGCCGCACCCGACGATGAAGGGCTCGTTCACCGTCAAGTAGGCGGCCGCGGCGGACGCGGCCCGTGCTCGCCTAGAGTGGGCCGATGCTCCGCCGCCTCGTCCTCGTCGCGATCGCCGCCCTGCTCGTCGGGGCGGCGCCCGCGGCGGCCTCCACCGCCGACCGCCTCGAGCGGCTCGGCGGGAAGCCGTGCACCGAGGGCAGCGCGTTCGTCTGCGTCACGCTGACGGTCCCGCTCGACCACTTCAACCCGGCCGACGCCCGCACGACCCGGGTGGTCTTCGCGGTGCGGCCGGCCGACGGCACGAGCCGCGGCCTCTTCGTGACCGCGACGGGGGGCCCGGGCTCGAGCGGCATCGAGGTCGCCGACTACTACACGTCCACGCTGCCCGTGCGGATGCTCGAGCTGTACGACATCGTCTACTTCGACCAGCGCGGCATGGGCCGCAGCGGCGGCCTGACCTGCCCGAAGGCCGCGGCCCGCTACGCGCTCAGCGAGGCGGACGCGGTGCGCGCGGGGCAGGCCTTCGCCGCCAACTGCACGGCGGAGCTGCGCTCCACCCGCCTCCTGCCCTACATGGGCACCGCGCAGGCCGTCGAGGATCTCGAGGACCTGCGCCTCGCCCTCGACGGGCCCGGCCTGTACCTGTACGGCGAGTCGTACGGCACCCAGTACGTGCAGACCTACGCGGCCGCGCACCCCGACGCGGTGCGGCGGATGGCGATCGACGGCGTCGTCGACCTC
>CAIQOY010000130.1 GCA_903873565.1 uncultured Actinomycetes bacterium | reverse complement strand
GTTGAGCAGGAAGGAGTACTGCGCCCGCCCCTCCTCGATCCGGTCGATGTCGCTGGCCAGGGCCTTGCGCAGGAGCGCCTCGGCGCCGGAGCCCGTGACCTCGATCTGCCCCATGTGCGAGACGTCGAAGAGCCCCGCGCGGGCGCGCACGGCGCGGTGCTCCTCGTTGATGCCGACGTAGTAGACGGGCATCTCCCAGCCCGCGAAGTCGACCATGCGGGCACCCAACTCGACGTGCCGGTCGTAGAGCGGCGTGCGGCGGGGATCGTTGGGCATCGGTCTGCGAGTCGCGGTCCGACGCGGCGTCCCGGACGCGTGCGGTGCTTTCGTGCTGGATGATACCCGGATCCGCCCGGCGCGCGCCCCGGATAGGCGGATTTCCGCTCCACGAGCGGGTTCGGGCGCCCCGCAGCGCACGGGAGACCGAACCGTTACACGCCTGCGGGCCGACCGCGGGTAGTCTTCGCCCCGTCGGCGGAGCTGCCGGCGCGGAACCATGCGCCTCGTCCTGATCGCCCTCCTCGGCCTCCTCGTGGCCACCCCCGCCGCCCTCGCGGCGCCGCGCAACGCGCCGTTCACGCTGTTCCCGGTGGTCGGCGGCGCCACGTACACGGACGACTACGGCGACCCGCGCGGCGGCGGCATCCACGAGGGCAACGACCTGCTGGCGCCCTGCGGCACGCCCGTGATCGCGGTGGTCAACGGCACGATCCGCCTCGACTGGGGCTCGCGCTCCGGCTGGATGGTCACGCTCGTCGGCAGCGGCTCGTGGTACCGCTACATCCACATGGGCGTCGCCGGCGACGAGTCGAGCGCGCTGGCCAAGGGGCTGCGCAACGGCTCGCGCGTCAAGGAGGGCCAGGTCATCTCCTACGTGGGCCGCACCGGCGACGCGCAGGGCGCCCCCTGCCACCTCCACTTCGAGCTCCACTACGGCCAGCCGGCGGTCTCGCCCTTCCAGTGGCTGCAGCGGGCCACGATCGTGCAGCCGAACCCGGACGACCCCGCGATGGCCACCGAGGCCAACCAGGCCACGCTCACGATCCAGGGCACGGTCGCGTGGGCCGCGACCCACGGGGACGCCGGGCGCCTCGTGATCCGCCCCTCCTCCGTCAAGACCTCGACCGGCGAGACCATCGACCGCCGCGGCGCGATCGCCCTCAAGGCCGCCGTCGAGCTGGTCGGCCAGGTTCGCCCCGGGGCGAAGGTCACGGTCACGACCGCGCCGATGCCGGTGACCAGCGAGCTGATGCAGCTCCGACCCCTGAGCTGGACCGCGGCGACCGTCGCCTAGCGCTCAGCCGAGCGCGGGCGGGCGCAGCGCGAGGCCGATCGCGCGCCGGAGGTCCGGCAGCCAGGCCGCGTCGACCGTGTGCTCCACCGGCGTCTCCGCGTAGGTCACGTCCATGCCGGCGGCCACGAGCTCGTCGCGCGCCGCGCGCCCGAACGACACGTCGATGACCGGGTCGCGCGAGCCGTGGGCGATCGCCACCGGCGGACGGTCGACGGACGTGAGGTCGAGGGCATGCCCGGCCACGTGCGGCACGAACCCGACGAGCGCGAGCAGCGCGGCGGGCGGGTCGCGGTCGGCGGCGAGGCCCGTGGCGTAGGCCATCACGCAGCCCTGCGAGAAGCCGCCCAGCACCACGCGCTCGGGCGGGACGTCGATCCGCGCCGGCAGGTCGTCGAGCCAGTCGCCGAGCGCCTCGGCGGCCGCCGTGAAGGTGGCCGGGTCGGGGTAGCCGACCCGCTCGACCTCGTACCAGTGGCGACCGCCGTCGGGGCCCTCGAGCGGGGCCCGCGGCGTCACCCCCACGAGGCGCTGGTCGGGGTCGAGCACCTCGATCAGCGCGGTCAGGTCGTGCTCATCGGCGCCGCGGCCGTGCAGGAGCACGAGGGCGCCCTCGGGCCGGCCCTGGGCGGGGCGGATCCGCTCGGCGAGGCGCGTCACGCCCCGGAGCCTACTCGTCGGCGTCCGGCCGCAGGCGCTCGTTGTAGAGGCGGGTGCCCACCGCGCCCGCGCCGCTGAGGATCGCAAGCAGCGCCGCCTGGTCGTAGCTCTCGGGCCACGTGGTCAGGAAGTGCAGGAGCGCGAGCGCCCCGAGCCCGAAGAAGTAGCCGAGCCCGAACGAGACGAGGTAGTCGTAGGCGCGCTTCACGTCACTGAAGTGTGCGAGACCCGGTGCCCCGCCGCAAGCGGGGTCAGGACCGGGCCGCGAGGACGCGGCCGAGCGCGGCGACGACGAGGTCGGCCTGCGCGTCGTCGAGCACCAGCGGCGGGGCGAGCCGCAGCGCGCTCTCGGTGACGGCGTTGACGAGCACGCCCTCGGCGCGCAGCGCGGCCGCGGCCCCGGCCGCGTCGGCCCCGACGAGCTCCACGGCGAGCAGGAGGCCGGCTCCGCGCACGGCGGCGACGCCCGGCAGCGCGCCGAGGTCGCGCTGCAGCCGCTCGCCCGTGCGGGCGGCGTGCTCGACGAGGCCCTCGGCCTCGACGGCGTCGACGACGGCGAGGGCGCCCGCGCAGACCGCCGGCGACCCCCCGTAGGTGGTGCCGTGGTCGCCGGGCTGGAAGCCGGTCGCCAGCTCCCGCGAGAGGAGCGCCCCGATCGGCAGCCCCGAGCCGAGCCCCTTGGCCAGGGCGACGGCGTCGGGACGGACGCCGGTGCGCTGGAAGGCGAACCACGCGCCCGTCCGGCCGATGCCGGTCTGCACCTCGTCGAAGACGAGCAGCGCGCCGTGTCGGTCGCAGGCGGCCCGGGCCCGCTCCAGCACCGCCTCGTCGATCACGTTGACGCCGCCCTCGCCCTGGATCGGCTCGATCAGGACCCCCGCGGTGTCCGGGCCGATCGCCGCCTCGAGGGCGTCGGGGTCGTCGCGCGGGACGTGGTCGAAGCCGGCGGGCAGCGGCTCGAACGGGATCTTCTTGGGCTGCGCCCAGGTCGCCTGCAGCGCCCCGAGCGTGCGCCCGTGGAAGGCCCCCTCGAGGCAGACGATGCGGTGCTTGGCGGCCCCGCCCGTCTCCCGGCCGTGGCGGCGCATCAGCTTGATCGCCGCCTCGTTGGCCTCGGCGCCCGAGTTGCAGAAGAAGGCGCGCTCCATGCCCGACAGCGCGCACAGCCGCTCGGCGAGCGCGATCGCGGGCTCCGTCCAGTAGAGGTTGGAGACGTGGCCGAGCACCGCGGACTGCTCCGCGAGGGCGCGGGCGGGCGCCGGATGGCCGTGCCCGAGCGTGACGACGGCGATCCCCGCGATCAGGTCGAGGTAGCGGGTGCCGTCCTCGTCCCAGACCCAGCAGCCCTCGCCGCGCACGAGCCCGAGCGGGCGCGGCGGGTAGTTCGTCATCATCACGCGCTCGCCGCGCTCCGACAGGCTCACGGCCGCACCTCGGTGCCGGCTCCGATCCGGACGCGCCGCACGCCGCCGGCCAGCGCCGCGGCGCAGGCCTCGAGCTTGGGCAGCATCCCGCCGGAGGCCTCGGGCGGCGCGGCGGCCGAGATCTCGGCGATGACGGCGCCCTGCGCGTCGAGGACGCCGGGGACGTCCGAGAGGAAGGCGAGCTCGTCGGCGCCGAGCGCCACCGCCACCGCGCTCGCGACGTC
>CAIQOY010000129.1 GCA_903873565.1 uncultured Actinomycetes bacterium | reverse complement strand
GCCGGCAGCGTGCGGTTCGCCCACTCCATGCCGCCGCCGAGCACGAGCAGCCCGACCAGCTGGCCCACGTAGAGGAGCTCCTCGCCCCCGAGGCGGGTGAGGGTGCCGGCGAGGGCGATCACGATCACCCCGGCCAGGATCGCGGCGTTCGGCCCGGGCTTGCGGCGCCGCGCGATCGAGACGACGGCGCCGGCCACGAGCAGCGCGGTGCCCACCGTGTTCATGGCGATCGCCCACAGGTAGGCGCTGCCGACGAGGGCGTCGTTCGGGGGCGCGCCGAGCCCCTCCGCGGCCGCGAGCAGCTGGGTGTCGACCGGCGCGAGGATCACGCTCACGGCGGCGCCCACGCAGGCCGTGGCCGTCGCGCCGAGCACGACCAGCGCGACCGAGCGCGGCAGCGCCAGGAACGCGGAGCCGGCGCCGAGGAGCGCCACGCACAGGCACGCCCCGGTCAGGTAGTAGACGGTGAAGGAGGCCGCGCCCCAGCCGTCGGCGCTGCCGTAGGCGGCGGCCCCGCTGGCGGCCGCGAACAGGAGCAGCCCGAGCGCCCACAGCGGCTTCTGCGGCGCGAAGCGGCGGACCGCGCTGCCGGCCATCCGCGCGGCCAAGGCGCCGGCCACGAGCGCCGTCACCAGCGGCAGGAGCGCGGAGTCGTGCAGCACGCCCCGTAGGCTACCGCCGATGGCGATGTCGCGGACCGCGTCGGGCACCCTGCTCGTGGCCGGCGCGGCGACGCTGTGGGGCTTCAACGGCACGGTCTCCGCGCTGATCATGGAGGCCGGCGTGCCGCCCTCGCGTCTGGCGGAGGCGCGCATCGTGCTGGCCGCCGTGCTCCTGCTCGCGTGGCTGGCCTGGCGCGATCGCGACGCGCTGCGCCTGACCCGGCGCGAGGCGCTCGCCTTCGCCTCGTTCGGGATCATCGGGCTGGTCGGCGTGCAGTGGCTGTACTTCGAGGCGATCAGCCGCATCCCGATCTCGATCTCGCTGGTGATCGAGTACTCCGCGCCGCTGCTCGTGGCCCTGTGGGTGCGCTTCGCCTGGCACCGCAACCTGCCCTGGGCGGTGTGGGCGGCGATCCCGCTGGCCCTGGTCGGCCTCGCGCTGGTGCTCGACCTGCAGGGCGGCGTCGACGGGCGCCTGTCGGCCCTCGGCGTCGCGCTCAGCCTCGGCGCGGCCTGCTGCTACGCCTACTACGCGCTGCACGCCGAGCGGCTCACGCAGCACCGCTCGGCGACCGCCGTGCTCGGGATCGGCCTCGGGTTCGGGGCGGTCGCGCTCCTGATCGCCCAGCCCCCGTGGTCGTTCCCGTTCGCGGCCACCGTCGAGTGGTCCGACGGGCTCGGCGTCGACCTGCCGGTCTGGCTGATGCTGCTGTGGGTCTCGGTGCTGGGCACGATCGCGCCCTTCGCGATGCTGATCGCCGGCGTGCGCCGGATCGGCGCCGACGGCGCCAGCGTGACGGCGATGATCGAGCCGATCCTCGCGGGCGCGGTGGCCTGGGTTCTGCTCGGCCAGTCCCTCTCCCCGCTGCAGATCCTCGGCGGGCTGGTGGTGCTCGTGGCGGTGGCGTGGGCGCAGGTCAGCCGCGCCCGGGCGGAGGCCCCCGCCGCCCGGGAGACGTGACGGCGACGGCCCGAGGCGGTTGCGGTACGGTTGCCCCGACCCGAGGGAGGACGGCGGAATGGATCGGCCGACGGCAGGCAGGACGGTTCGGCGTGTCCTCCTCGCTGTCGTGGCCGCCTGCGCATCCGCCGCGTTGGCCGCTCCCGTGGGGCTGGGCGCCACCGCATCCCCCTTCGGGACCACGGGGGCCGGCCCGATCG
>CAIQOY010000128.1 GCA_903873565.1 uncultured Actinomycetes bacterium | reverse complement strand
CGTGAAGCCGGGCGCCGTGATCGCGACCGTGATCGCGCCGTCGCCGGCCGAGGCCGAGACGATCGTCGGGGCGGGCGGCGTGACGGCGGTGATCGCGAAGCTGCGTGCGACCGGGCTGGCGGCCTGGTAGGTGCCGTTGCCGGCCTGGCTGGCCGTGACGGTGCAGGTGCCGACGGCGAGGATCGTGACGAGACCGTCGCTCGTGGCCGTGCAGACGGACCCGGTCGACGAGGCGTAGGACACGGCGAGGCCGGATGAGGCGGTCGCGCCGAGCGTGATGGGGGCCTCCCCGAGACCGACGTCGGCCGGCTGCGTGAAGGTGATCGTCTGGTTGGTCAGGCCGACCTTGATCACCTGCGACGGCTGGACCGCCGCGGCGAGGTAGTTCGCGTTCCCCGCCTGCGCCGCGCGCACCTCGCAGGTGCCGCTGGTGATGAACGTGATCGTCGCGGGTGCGGTCGCGCCGCTGATCGAGCAGACGGTGCCCGCGCCCTGCACCAGGGTCAGGGCGGGCGTCAGGCCCGACGACGCGGTCGCGTCGACGACGTAGGTGCCGGCCGCCACCGGGCTGGCGGGCACGGCCGTCGTGAACGCGACCGTCTGCGCGGCCTGGGTCACGGTGATCGTGGTGATCGTGCTCGTCGCGCTCAGGTAGTTGGCGTCGGCGGCCTTCGTGGCCTGCACGGCGCACGAGCCCACGGCGCTGAACGACAGGACGCCGTTCGTCAGCGAGCAGACCCCGGGCGTCGTCAGCGCGTAGGTCACGAAGCCCGTGCCAGCCCCGCCCGCGGTGCCGAGGGTCACGGTCGAGCCGTAGGGCGCCGTCGTCGCGCTCGAGATCGTGAGCGTGGGCTGCGCGGCCTTGTTGACGACGATCGCCCGCTGCACGCTCGTGGCCGGGGCGATGTCCGCGGTGCCGGCCTGGCTGGCGGTGATCGTACACGTGCCCGCGCCGATGAAGGCGACGGTGGCCTTGGTCGAGCCGCTGGTGACCGCGCTGTCGCCCGTGACGGTGCAGACGCCGGCGGTGCCCGCCCAGGCGATCAGGAAGCCGGCGGCGGTCGT
The DNA here is from genome assembly GCA_903873565.1 of uncultured Actinomycetes bacterium. GTDB lineage: Bacteria > Actinomycetota > Thermoleophilia > Gaiellales > F1-60-MAGs149 > F1-60-MAGs149. Next base: position 2,128 of record CAIQOY010000128.1, on the reverse strand, counting down.
CGACGCCGAGACCTGGACCGCCGCGTTGCCGAAGGTGCGCGGCGTGGTCGGCTGCGCGAACGTGATCGTCTGCGGGACCTTCGCGAGCGAGAAGGCGCTGCTCTCCACCGGGGTCAGGCCCGTCGCGGTGAAGCGCAGCTTGTAGCTCGAGGAGGCGGTGCCGGTGATCGAGAGGCCCGTGAACGCGCGCTCGCCGGCCACGGCGCTCTGGGCGGCCGTGCCGCCGAGCGTGCCGGTGGTGCCGGAGACCGTCAGGACGGATGCGGTGATCGACGCCGTTGAGGTGGTGATCGTGTTGCCGAAGGAGTCGACGACGCGGACGACGGGCTGGGTGCCGAGCGCCTGGCCGGTGGAGGCGCTGCCCGCGGCGGGCTGCGTGGCGATGGCGAGCGCCGACGCCACGGCCGGCTGGATCGTGACCGTGGCGCTCTCCGTGATCGGCGTGCCGTTGTAGGTGCCCGCGATGGTCACCGCCCCGGCGGTCTGCGGCGCCGTGAACGTGGCGGTGTACGTGCCGTTGGCGTTGTCGGTGACCGAGCCGATCGACCCCACCGGGGCGCCCGAGCGCGTCGCCGTCAGGGTGACCGTGGCGCCGCCGGTCGAGACGGCGTTGCCGCCCGCGTCGCGCGCCTGCACGGTCACGGTGGTCGTCGGCGAGGGGTTGGCGGCGGTCAGGGTCGCCGCGGCGGTCGTGATCGCCGCCTGGGCGGGCACGATCGTGCTCGAGCCCGACAGCGTGACCGTGCCCGAGGAGGCCGTGGCGTAGCCGCTCGCCGCGAACTGCAGGGTGTACGCCCCCGCCTTGCCGGTGATCGCGAGGCCGCTGAACGTCGCGACGCCGTTCACGTCCGTCGTCGCCGTGGCGGTGCCGGCCAGCGTCGGGCGGCCGGTCAGCTGCGAGCCGGGGCTCGTGCCGATCGAGGCGGTCACCGTGACGCCCGCGACCGGGTTGCCCGCGTTGATGACGGTCACCGCCGGCTGCGTGGCGATCGCCGTCCCGCTGGTCGCGGTCGTAGACGGCTGCGTGGAGATCATGATCCCCTTGGCCGGGAACGTCACCACGATCTCGCCGGACCCGGTCGAGGTGTACATCGTGTAGTTGCCGCTCATGTTCGTGCCCGAATCCAACAAGTACCCGGCGCCCAGGAACTTGCCGGCATGGGCGCCGGTGGCGACCCCATACGTCGGGTTGATGTACGACGAGCCGCGTCCGCCGTGGCCCCCGCCGTTCGACGAGCAGGGGTAGCCGGGCGACTCCGTGTAGCCGCCCGCTCCGCCGCCCGCGTACCCCTGGCCGCCGCCGCCGGCAGTGCGGTAGGTGGTCGTACCGCCGACGCCGGACGGCCCGTTCCCGCCCCGCGACGAGGAGCCGGAGGTGCAGCTCGTGCTGACGTAGCCGGCATTGCCGCCGTAGTACCCGCTCGCGTCACTGCCCGCCGCGCCGCTGCCACCCCCGTAGCCGCCTCCCCCGCCCGCGACGACGAGCAGGCCGGTGTAGTAGTTGGTGCCCGTTCCCGTGCGGATGTTGGACGCGCCGCCTCCGCCGCCGGCGCCGTTGTCACCGCCGTGTCCGCCGTTTGGCCAGCCGGAGAGCCCGCGACCGCCCACCGTGCCGACCGTGAACCACAGGTCGGTGATCGCGCCGAGGTTCTGCAGCCGCCCGCTGAAGGCCGCGCCCATGTGCCGGCTCGAGTAGGTGCCGTAGGTCACGCCCGACCAGTCCCAGCCGCGCGCCCCCTTGATGCTGAAGTCGATCGACGTCAGGCCCGTCGGAAGCGTCCAGCCCGCGTTCAGGGACTGCCCGAGGTTCCCGATCGTGATCTCGCAGTTGCTGCCGACCTGGGTGACCGCGATGCCCGTCGTCTGGGTCATCTCCTGCGCGCAGATGCCGGTCCCGACGGTCACCGCCCCAGCGGGCGCGGCCCCGACCGCGAGCGCGCACAGCGCGATGATCCCGGTGGCGATCAGGTGCCGCAGGCGCGGCGCTCGCGTCCTCTCCCGTGCCCTCACGCGCTGAGCATCGCAGGGGGAAACCGCCAAACCGGGCTCAGGTTCGGTTTCCTCCCATCGGCCGGCGGACCGGCCGTGAGCCGCCTCACCGCACGGCGGCGGCGAGCGCGCCCGACGG
>CAIQOY010000127.1 GCA_903873565.1 uncultured Actinomycetes bacterium | reverse complement strand
GAGGCGCACTGCCTGAGCGAGTGGGGCCACGACTTCCGGCCCGACTACGGCCGGCTCGCGCAGGTGCGCGAGCGGATCCGCCCGCGCGCCGTGATGGCCCTCACGGCCACCGCCACGCGCGCCACCTCCGCCGACATCGTGCGCCGCCTCGGCCTCGTCGACCCGGTCGAGGTGCACACGGGCTTCGACCGCCCCAACCTCGCGCTCGACGCGATCGAGGCCGCGGGCAAGGCGCGTCGGCTCGAGCTGCTCGAGGACGGGCTCGCCGACCCCGCCACGCGCCCGGCGATCGTCTACGTGCGCACCCGCAAGGACTGCGAGGCCGTGGCCGAGGCCCTGGCCGCCGCCGGGCTGCCGGCCGCCGCCTACCACGCGGGGCTCGACCGCACGGAGCGCCAGGCCCGCCAGGACGCCTTCATGGCCTCGGACGAGCGCGTGATGGTGGCCACCACGGCGTTCGGGATGGGCGTCGACAAGGCCGACATCCGCTCGGTCTGGCACTGGGGCCTGCCGCAGTCGCTCGAGGCCTACTCGCAGGAGTCGGGCCGCGCCGGCCGCGACGGCCGGCCCGCCCGCTGCGTCCTGCTCCACTCGTCGGGCGACCGCGGCGTCCTCGGCGCCCTGATCCGCCGGGCCTCCTTCGGCGCCGACGAGGTCAACCGCGTGATCAGCGCCCTGGCGCAGGTCGCCGAGCCCGGCACGGGCGCCTTCGCGGTCGCCCCGGGCGAGCTCGCGCGCCTGGCGGACGGCGACGAGGACGGCGTGCGCGCGTGGCTGGCGAGCGCCGAGGCCGTCGGCGCGGCCGAGCTCGAGCCCGGCTCGTCGTCGGTCTGGCGCGGGCGGCTGCGCCTGCGCCGGCTCGGGGCCGAGCGCGCCGAGGAGGTGCGCCTGCGCGCCCGCCGCATCGACGGCGGCCGCTGGGACCGCCTCGACGCCGCCCAGGCCTACGCCACCGGTGCGGACTGCCGCCGGCTCGTCCTCCTGCGCTACTTCGGCGACCCGCAGGAGCCCGTCGCCGACGGGCGCTGCTGCGACGTCTGCGACCCGATCGCCGTCCCGGCGCCGAGCGCCCGCACGGCCAGCCGCTCGCGCACGAAGGCGAAGGCCGAGATCCCGCCCGACGCCCCCGAGGAGCTCGTGGCCCGGCTCAAGGCCTGGCGCGCGGAGGCGGCCAAGGCGCAGGGGGTGCCCGCCTACGTGATCGGCAAGGACGCCACGCTCCACGCGATCGCCGCCACCCGCCCCGCCACGGAGGCGGCGCTGGCCGCCCTGCCCGGCGTCGGCCCCGCCTTCCTCGAGCGGCACGCCGCGGCCGTCCTCGCGATCGTCGCGGACTGGGACCCCGGCGTCCTGGCGGCCTGAGCCGCCCGGCCCCGGCGGACGGCTAGGATGCCGCCATGAGCACCAGCCGCCGCCCGTCCGATGACGTCACCAAGGGGTTCCGCCGCGCGCCCGCGCGCGCCATGCTGCGCGCCGTCGGCCTGACCGACGAGGACTTCACGAAGCCGCAGATGGCCGTCGCGACCTCCTGGAACCAGGTCACGCCCTGCAACTACCACCTCGACAAGCTCGCGGTGGACGCCCAGCGCGGCGTCAACGAAGCCGGCGCGGTGGCGCTGATCTTCAACACGATCGCCGTCTCCGACGGCATCGCGATGGGCCATGAGGGCATGCGCGCCTCGCTCGTCTCCCGCGAGAACATCGCCGACTCCTACGAGCTCGTGATGCACGCGGAGCGCTTCGACGGCGCCGTCACGATCGCCGGCTGCGACAAGAGCCTGCCCGGGATGCTGATGGGCATGGCCCGCCTCGACCTGCCGGGCTGCTTCCTCTACGGCGGCACGATCATGCCCGGCAAGTTCCGCGGCAGGGACGTCAACATCCAGGACGTCTTCGAGGCCGTCGGCGCGGTGGCCCGCGGCACGATGTCCGAGGAGGAGCTGCTCGAGCTCGAGAAGGAGGCCTGCCCCGGCGCCGGCTCCTGCGGCGGCATGTTCACCGCCAACACGATGGCCTCGATCGGCGAGGCGATCGGCATGGCGCCGATCGGCTCCTCGTCGGCCCCGGCCACGCACGAGCGGCGCCACGAGTGGGCCCGCCGGGCCGGCGAGATCGCGGTCAACGCGGTCGAGCAGGATCTGCGCCCGCGGCGGATCATGACCAAGCAGGCGTTCGAGAACGCGATCATGGTCGTCAACGCCGGCGGCGGCTCCACGAACGCGGTCCTGCACCTCCTCGCGATCGCCCACGAGTGCGGCGTCGACCTGCAGCTCGAGGACTTCAACCGCATCGCCGCCCGCACCCCCCACATCGCCGACCTCAAGCCGGGCGGCCAGTACGTGATGGCCGACCTCGACAAGGTCGGCGGCGTGCCCGTGATCCTCAAGGAGCTGCTCGACGCGGGCCTCCTGCACGGCGACTGCCTGACCGTGACCGGCCAGACGATGGCCGAGGCCCTGGCCGACGCCCCCAACGCGGACGGCACGATCGTGCACCCGATGTCCAGCCCGATGCACACCGACGGCGGCCTGATCGTGCTGCGCGGCACGGCCGCGCCCGAGGGCGGCGTCGTCAAGGTCGCCTCGACCGGCATCCGCCAGTTCCGCGGCCCGGCGCGCGTCTTCTCCGGCGAGGAGGCCGCGATGGACGCGGTCGTCGAGGGGCGCATCAAGGACGGCGACGTGATCGTGATCCGCGACGAGGGCCCCGTCGGCGGCCCCGGCATGCGCGAGATGCTCGGCGTCACCGGCGCCGTCATGGGCGCCGGCCTCGGCGAGACCGTCGCCCTGATCACCGACGGCCGCTTCTCCGGCGCCACGCGCGGCTTCTGCATCGGCCACGTCTGCCCCGAGAGCGTCAAGGGCGGCCCGATCGGCCTGATGGAGGAGGGCGACATCATCTCGATCGACGTCGCCGAGCACCGCCTCGACCTCGAGGTCGACGAGGCCGAGCTGGAGCGCCGCCGCGCGGCCTACCAGCCGCCGACGCCGAAGTACCCGCGGGGCGTCCTGCACAAGTACGCGCTGCTGGTCGGCCCGGCGTCCAACGGCGCCGTGCTCGACTGAGCTAGGCGGCCGCGAAGCGGTACGGGTCGGGCTGCACGGCCCGCCCGTCGGCGACCAGGCGCTCGAGGTGCGCGAGCGCCTCGACGAGGGCGAAGCGGCGCTCGTGCATGCCGTGCCCGTCCGGCCAGATCACGGCGGCCACGTCCATCGCGGACGCGGCGCCGTCCCGCAGGGCGGCGAGCGCGATCAGCAGGCGCTCGTCGTGCATCGCGCGGATCTCGGCGGCCCGCGTCGGCACGTCCTCGATCGGCGCGCGGTGGCCGCCATGGGTGATCCGCGGGTCGAG
>CAIQOY010000126.1 GCA_903873565.1 uncultured Actinomycetes bacterium | reverse complement strand
GCCGACCGCGACGAGGCGATCGCCGTGGCCAACCTCTACGCGCCCGAGCACATGCAGATCGCCACCGCCGACGACGAGGCGGTCCTGGCGGGCATCGAGCACGCCGGCGAGGTCCTGCTCGGCCAGCACACGCCGTTCAGCGCCGGCAACTACCTGATCGGCATCCCCGCCACCCTGCCGACCTCCGGCTACGCGCGGGTCACCAGCGGCGTCACCGCCCTCGCCTTCACCAAGACGATCTCCATCGCGCGCGCGGACGCCGACGCGCTCGCCGCGCTGGCGCCGGACATCCTCGCCCTCGCCGACCACGAGGACTTCCCCGCCCATGCGGCCGTGATCCGCGAGCGGCTCGAGCGCGGCCGCTAGGGCAGGATCGTCAGCGGGGTGCCGTCGCCCCGCACGAGGCCGTCGAAGTCGCGACGGTCGAGCGTGAACACCGTGGTGGCGCCCACGCGCTCGGCCAGCGCGATGAGCGATGCGTCGGTGAGGCCGAGTCGCCGATCCGGGTAGCGGGCGAGAACGGCCAGCGAGGCCCGCAGGTCCTCGTGCGCGAAGGCGGCGATGTCGTAGGCGCCGCCCGACACCTCGCGCAGCACGCCGTCGGCGGCGCGCTCGCCGAAGCGGCGGCGCATCAAGTGGTCGACCTCGGCGAGGACGAGCGGGTTGACGGCGAGCGGCTCGCGCTCGGCCTCCACGAGGGCCTCCACCGCCGCATGGCGCTCCGACCCGCGATCGAAGTACGCGAGGAGCGCGCTCGTGTCGACCACCACCGTCACTCGCCGAATCCCTGCTCGGCGAGGAGCTGCTCATCACGCGCGGCCCAACCCGGGTCGCCGGAGTCCACCAGCCCCCCGCGTGGCCGGGGGCGGGACAGGACCGCCGCCAGCGCCTCGCGGATCACCTGCGCCTCGGTCACGCCGCGCCTGCGGGCCTCCTGCGCGAGCCGCTCCTTGAGTTCCTCGGGGAGGTAGATCGTGGTCCGATGCACGCCATATATGGTGCCATACGTCATATCGGCCGTCGCGGGCGCCTGCATGGCCCCACGCTGGCCCCGCACGGGGCACGCCGCGATGCCGGTCACGCGCCGGACCCGGACCGGGAAGCGCTCCGCGGACCGCGCCACGTACGTCGTCCGGCCGCGGCCGCGCAGGAACCGCGCGCATTCGCACGTAGAGTGGGCCCATGCACGTCGTCCGCCCCGCGGCGGTGCTCGTCGTCGCCGCGCTGGCGGCGCTCGGCCTCGCCGCCCCCGCCTCCGCGCAGGAGCTCTGCGCCAACACCGGCCTCGTCACGGCCGGGACGGCGGCGCTGACGTCGTTCCCGACCGGATCGGGCTCGACCGCGACCCTGACCGTGGCGGGCGCCCAGCTGCGCCAGCCCGCGATCAGCGCGGACAGCGCGACCGCCTACGTGCCCGACGCGTCCGGCGACCGCCTGATCGTGGTGGCCACGGGCACGCTGACGCAGAGCGCCGCGATCCCGCTGCCCGCGGGGTCCGGTGCCACGAAGGCCGTGCTGTCGCCGACCCGGGCCCGGGCCTACGTCCTCAACGCCACGGCGCGCACCGTCTCGATCGTCGACACCGCCTCCCGGCAGGTGGTCGGCACCACCGCCCCGCTCGACGGCGCCTCCCCGCTCGTCGACCTGGCCGTGGCGCCGGACGGCGCCACGCTGTACGCGCTCACCGCGGCCCCCGGCCAGGTGCGGCTGCACCTCCTGCCCACCGCCGCCGACGCCACGACGCCGACCGCGAGCGTCCCCGTCGGCGCGATGGAGGCGCACGCCCTCGCGGTGTCCGCCGCCCGCGTGATCGTCGCGATCACCACCGCCGGCGGCGACGACACGCTGCTCGCGCTCGACGCGGCCGGCTCGGCCGTCGCGGTCGGGGCGACCGACCTCGGCGGCACCCCCACCGCGCTGGCCCTGTCGGCCGACGGCGCCACGGCGTACCTGGCGACCGCCCAGCCGCGGCTCTTCGCCATCCCGGTCGCCACCCTCGTCGCCGGGACGGGGGCGGTCCCCGCCGGCCGCATCGACGCGATCGCGGTCGGGCCGACCGGCCTCGTCTACGCCGCCGAGACCGGCGCGGTCGGCGTCTACACGGCGGCCGGCGCCCGCTCCGGGGCGATCGGCGGCGTGTCCGGGACGGGCGTGGCGATCTGCCCCTCCACCGCGACCCTGCCGGGCGCGCCGACCGCCGCCAACGGGGCGCGCGGCGACCGCGCGGTCACCGTGGCCTGGACGGCGCCCGCGAGCGACGGCGGCGCCGCGGTCACCGGGTACCTCGTGACCGCCGCCCCGGGCGGCGCCACCTGCACGGCCACCGGCGCGACCTCCTGCACCGTCGAGGGCCTCGCGAACGGCACCACGTACACCTTCACGGTGCAGGCGCGCAACGCCGTCGGGCTCGGCCCGGCCAGCGCGAAATCGAAGCCCGTCACGCCGCGGCGGAGCACCGCGGCCCGCGAGCTGACCGCCACCGCGGTCACCGCGCGCACCCTGCGCAACGCCGTCGTCTTCTCGGTCACGGTCACCGCCGATCAGGCCGGCAACCTGGCGATGGCCGTCGTCCGGACGCGCCGCGTCTACTGCAGCACCGGGCGCGCGATCGGCGGCCCGGGCGTGTACACCCTCCGCTGCCGCATGACGGGGCCCGGCCG
>CAIQOY010000125.1 GCA_903873565.1 uncultured Actinomycetes bacterium | reverse complement strand
GATGCCGTAGCCGATCTCGCCGACCCCGAGGATGTCGCGGGCCACCACGGGCAGGAGCGCCGTCGCGCCGCCGAAGAGCACCGCCACGAGGTCGAGCGAGATCGCCCCGAGGAGCGCGGGCGTGGCCACGATGAAGCGCAGCCCGGCGGTGGCGTCGGAGAGGGTGACGGGCGGCGCGTCGACGACCTTGTGGTCGGTGCCGATCCGCCGCGTGACCGTGAGCACGAGCAGGCCGGCCGCGGCCTCGAGCACGATCGCCGCCGCGTAGGGCGGCACGTCGCCGAGGGCCTGGAAGGCGCCTCCGAGGAGCGGGCCCGCGATCAGGGCGCCCTGCCAGGTCGACGACGAGAGGGCCATGGTGCGGGGCAGGGCGCGCGGGGTGACGGCCGCGGCCAGCATCGGGTTGAAGGCGGCGCCCGCGAAGGCGCGGCTGCCGCCGAGCCCTGCGGCCAGCAGGTACAGGGGCCAGGCCGCCGAGCCCCAGACCGCGGCGTCGAGGAGGAGCAGGCCCGTGAAGACGACGGCGGCGAGGTTGCCGGCGGCGGTCACCCAGCGGCGGTCGACGCGGTCGGCGAGCTGCCCCGCGGGGATCGCGAGCACCAAGGCGGGGATGAACTCGAACAGCCCGATCAGGCCGAGGACGAGCGGGTCGCCCGTGCGGGCGTAGGCCTGCCAGCCGAGCGCCGCCGACACGACGCCGAACGACATCGTGGCGGCCAGCTCGGAGGCGAGCAGGCGCGCCACCATCGGCTGGCGCAGGAGCTCGCCCGCGGAGGTGCCGTCGGCGAGGTCGTCGGGGCGGGGGTCGCTCACGCGCGGGAGCGTCGCAGATGCGCCGTCTCGGACCCGTCAGCGCGGGCGGGCGCGGCTAGATCTCGTACCAGTGCCCGCCCCACTCGATGCCGAGCGAGAAGGGATCCGCGGTGAACTCGATGCCCGCGCTGATCGAGACGATTGTGCTCCAGGCGGTCCACCCGCCCTCGGGGATGCAGAGCTCCGTGCAGTCACGGCCGAACCACCAGCAGACGCGGCAGCAGCACTCCTCGGGGCCGGCCGTGAAGTCCCAGAGGTCGCCGTTGATCTGGAGGCTCGCGGTGTCGGTGGTCGAGAAGTACGGCGCCTGGTTCGAGATGTAGAGGTTCTCGGTGTAGGCGAAGCAGCCCTGCAGCTGCGTGATCAGCGGGATCGTGAGGGTGCCGGTGCAGGCGCTGCCCGACGAGCTGGACTGGACGCTGAAGTCGCCGTTGGAGGAGATCGAGATCGTCGGGAAGTTGAAGCTGACCCCGCCGATCGCCATGTCGCCGTTCATCGTCAGGGTCGTCGCCGAGGCGGCGGTGGCGCAGGTCGAGTCGGTGCAGTTCGTGAGGATCGCGTTGAGGGTCGCGCTGGCGATCCCGATGTCGAGGGTGCCGTCGGCGGACAGGTAGTAGAGCGCGGGGGCGCCGTTGGCCTCCACGAAGGTGATCGTCCCGGCGATCGAGGCGACGTCGACGTTCATGTCGATCGCGGCCGCCAGGCCGATCGAGGTCGGCGTCTGGCTGAGGTTGACCACCGCGTCGGCGGCGTTGAAGCCGCCGAAGTTGAGATCGACCGTCGCCGACAGGGTGGTGGAGGGCTGCCCGTCGATCAGGGTGAAGTCGCCGGCCACGTCGATCGTGGAGCCGAGCAGGCTGATCTCGGCGGAGCCGGAGATCGCCTCGTTGCCGTTCTGGTTCGAGACGGCGACCGCGAGGTCCAGGTCGAAGCCCGCCAGCTCGAGCTGGCCCTGGCCGGTGAACGAGAAGTTGCCGTTCGACTGGAACTCGCCCTGCACGGAGATCATGTCGGCCGAGCCCTGCGGCGAGAGGTCAACCGCGGCGGCCACCGAGGCGTAGAAGTCGCCGCCGACGCTGCCGACGCCGACGTCGCCCGTGACGTCGAAGCCGGCGATCGCGAGGTCGACGTTGCTGGCGCCGAAGCTGAAGTCGCCCGGAGCGCCCGTGACGCTCTGCCCGGCGGCGTTGACGACGGGGACGGTGCAGCCGTTCTGGTAGACCATCGTGCCCGCGAGCTGCGCGCTGAAGGTGCTGCCGACCTGCAGGTCGCCCGTGAAGCCGACGCACTGCGGCGAGATCTCGAGCTGGGCCGCCATCGAGAAGCCCTCGACGGTCAGGGTCACGTCCGCGTTCACGTCGAACTCGGACTGGGCCGCGGAGTAGGTGCCCTGGAACGAGCCGTTCATCGTCGCCGGGCCCAGCGTCAGGTTCTGGAGGGTCGCGGACACGTCGACCTGCTCGACCACGCCGTTGTCGATCGTGGCGTCGAAGCTGACGTCGAGCTGGGTGCCCATGATGTTCATGTCGCCGGCGGCGGCCACCGACAGGTTCTCCTCGCCGGGTCCGTACTCGACGTTGACGGCGATCATCAGGTTCGACAGCTCGAAGCCCTCGACCACCAGGGGCTGCGGCTGCGACAGGGTCAGCGAGGCGTCGACCGAGTTCGTCGTCTTCTCGAGGCTGCCCGCGACGTCGATCGTCGTCCCGAACATCGAGAAGCCGCCCGAGAACGAGACGCTGTCGGTGTTCGTGGCCTCGTTCAGGGAGACGTTGATGACCGTCTCCTGGAAGGTCATCGAGCCCCCCGTGCCCGGGATCGAGAAGGCGCCGACCTGCAGGCTCGCGATGAAGATCGTCGGGTCGAGGCTGAGCGACGCGGAGACGTCCACGGTGGTGCCGAAGACGGCGCCGTCGAAGGCCAGGGACATGCCGGCGGGGATCGTCGACGTGCCGACGGTGCAGCCGTCCGGCGCGACCGCGAACTCGAAGTAGGACGCGGTTAGGGCGCCGTCGCCGACGTCCATGATCGGCGTGGTGCCCGTCGACGAGCCGACGGCGATGGCCAGGCACGGCGAGGTCTCCGACAGCTCCGCGGTCATCGAGATCGGCACGCCGTTGTCGACGCCGAAGGCCTGCATCAGGCTCGGGGGCAGGTCGCCCGAGGCGTAGAGGCCGATCGTCGGCAGCGGGATCGGCGGGTCCAGCGTGATGCCGAGCGAGATCGCGAGATCGTCGATCACCAGCCCGTCGACCCCGAAGGCGTCGTTCCAGCCGGTCGCGTCCTCGAACTCGAGCGTGCCGCTGAGCGAGTTCGTGGCGACGTCGTAGGAGATCTCGAACATCAGCGTGGGGGCGCTCTGCTGGCCGCCGCCGAGCGCCTTGACGCCGAGGTTCGCGATACCGCCCGCGCTGACCGTGAGGCCCGTGGTGTTGAACTGGATGTCGAAGAACAGGCTCGAGACGCCGAGCGTGGAGCCGCCCGACGGGATCGAGAGGTTGTTGCCCGGCATCTGGACGCGGCCGTTGAAGAAGCCGGTCGTCGGGTCGAACTGGATCGTGCCGAGCGCGAGCCCGAGCGGCGTCGACGGCTTCGTCATCTGGTCCCACCAGTCGGGGGCCGTGAAGCCGCCCTGCACGGAGAACATGTTCGGGGTCAGCTGGATGCTGCTCGACCCGAACGACGGCAGGTTCGCGGTCATCGTCGAGGCGAACGAGGCCCAGCCGAAGGCGGTGCCCGACTGGGCGCCGTTGCTGGAGCCGCCGAGGCTGATGCCGTTCGGGTCCCAGCCGCCGAGGCTGATGCCGGCCTTCGAGAAGTTCGCCGCGATGTTCGAGAAGCTGCCCATGCCGGGGACGGAGAGGTCGCCGAGCACGTTCACGTTCCAGCCGCCGTCGGAGGCGCCGCTGAAGGTCGGCATCCCCGTCGTGGGCAGGGTCACGCTGTCCGGGAAGCCGTAGTTGACGGCCATCGAGGGCTGGCCGAGCTCGACGGCGCCGGGGATGATCACGAGGTCCTCGGTCAGGCCCGCGTAGAGCGAGAAGCCGGGCTGGCCGCCGAGGCCGAGGACCGCGGTGGCCGTCGCCGCGATCGGGCTGATCACGGGCGGCGCCAGGTTCGCGTTCAGCGAGACCAGGATGAACATCGAGGCCTTCGGGCAGATCAGCACCGTCGACGAGCACGAGTTCGAGAGGTCGAGCTCGAGGTTCGTGAGGGTCAGGACGGGCGTCGGGCTCCAGGTCGGAACCTGCGCCTTCAGGTCCCACTGCCAGGCGCCGTTGGCCTGACCGATCTGCCCGGAGAAGTCGGACGGCTGCACCGCCAGCCCCGGCAGCGGGGTCCAGGTCGGGCCGCCCGACGCGGTCAGGGTCACCGACCAGTCCGTCGTGCTCGTGTAGGCGAGGTTGGCGGCGAGCGCGGTCGGGGTCTCCGAGCCGCTCTGGATCGCCACCACCGCCTGGCCCGTGACGGCCGGCGTCGGCGCTGCGGCGGCCGCCTGTCCGTTGGCGCCTCCGGCCGCTCCCGCGGCGGGCGTGGCGGCATCGCCGCCCTGCCAGGTGGCGGTCAGCGTCGTCAGCCTGACCCCGGAGGCGAGGGTGATCGGCTTCGCGATCGCGCCCGTGATCGTGGAGACCACGCCGCCCGTCGCGTTCGAGATCTGCCCCGACAGGTCGAGCGGCTCACCGCCGACCGTGACGAGGTTGTCGGCCGTGGCGTTGAGGGTGAAGGTGCCGCCGGTGGTGAACGAGCCGGTCAGGGTGGCCGTGCCGCCGTTCCCGTCGAGCGCGCTGAGGGCGGCGGTGCCCGTGGTGGTGCCATTGTCCCCCGGCGCGAACGTCAGCGTGGTCGACCCCGACCAGCCGTCGGGGAGGTCGACGAAGGCGAACTTCGGGGTCGTGACCGAGCCGCTCAGCTGGGTGGCGGCGCCGTTGCCGGGGAAGACGAGGCTGAGCGGGGTGGCGCCGACCGAGATCGGCGCCATGTTCCAGGAGGCGGGCAGCTGGAGGGTGCCGGCGGTGATCTCGACGCCGGCCGGCGAGTACGAGCCGGAGGCCTGGGCGATCGTCAGGCTGCCGATCGTGAACGACGAGTTGGAGAAGGTGCCGCTCGTCGACTGGCGCACGGCCGCCCGCGCGCTCGCGCCGCCGCGGCAGGCCTGGGTGGTCGCCGCCGGCGGGGCCGAGACGCGGCCGAAGGTGGCGGCGACGCCGGTGCCGAGCGAGGACGTGCGCCCCGGCGCCACGCTCTTGACCAGCGAGCAGTACTGCGGGGTCGTGCTCGGGCTGATCGTCGTCGGCCCGACCGAGACCGTGATCTGCGAGACGCTCTCCCGCCCGCCCGGGCTCGTCACCGTGGCGGTGTAGGCGACGACGCCGTGCGCGGCGGGCAGCTTGACGGTGGCGATCGGGGAGGTGGCATCGCGGATCTCGGTGGCCGCGCCGCTGACCTGGCGCCAGCGGATCGTGTGCGGTCCTGGGCCCTTCACGATCTTGACGCTCAGCTGCTGCTCGGCGCCGGGAGCGCCGAGCACGAGCGACGAACCGCCGGGGGCGACGGTGGCGGCGCCGTTGACGGCCGCCTGCGCGCGGCTCGCGCCGGCGGCCTGCGTGGCCCGCGCCTTGGAAGCGGACTGCTTGGCCGTCTGCTGGCGGGTGCGCTCGTCGGCCTGCTGGGCGGCCCTCTGGGCGGCGCGACGCTTGGCGGTGGCGGCGTCCGAGGCCGCGCGCTTGGCCTCCGTGCGCTGGGCCAGCTTCGAGGCGGCGGCCGCCGTGACGCGCACCAGCTTGGTCTTCGTCGAGCTGCCGTCCGCGATCGTGAGCTGGAAGATGAACGTCGTGCGCTCGCTGACTCCCGGGATGTGCGCGCGCGCCACCGCCGCGGTCGGCGTCGTCACGCGGACGCGCGGGGCGGGATCGCCCGCGGGGCAGGCCGACAGCGCGGCGACGTCGGCGGCGGTCGTGCAGCGCTGCTCCCAGCGGTAGTCGAGCGAGACGCCGTTGCCGACGCTGTCGGAGCCGGTCAGGATCACCGAGCGCAGCTTGCGCGGGTTCTTGGCGGCGGCGAGGCTGGTCGGCGACGCCGTGGCCGCGATCCTGATCGCCTTGCGGATCGGCAGCGCCAGCTTCGCGACCCCGAACTCGCGGTGGCCCGTCGTCACGCCACGGGCGGTGGCGCGCCAGGTCAGGCCCGTCGGCTTGGCGGTGGCCTGCGCCCGCGCCCCGGCGCGCAGGCGGATCTTCGCGGGCGGCGTGGCGGTGCGCCCGGCGAGGTCCGGGGCGTAGGCGCAGGAGGCGCCGGCGGCCGTCGCGGCGCAGGTCCAGCCGGCGCCGACGACCTCGTCGATCACGACCCCGCGCGGCAGCGGCGCCGTGACGACGATGCCCTCGACCGCCTTGCCCTTCGGCAGCAGGTTCGCGACGCGCAGGTTGACGTCGCCGAGGCCGCCGACGTCGGGGATGCGCTTGATGTGGGTGGTCACGCGCAGCACGTCGTCGTTCTCAACCGCCCGCACGAGCAGCGGCACCCGCTCGCTGCCGGGCTCGCCGTCGACGGTGGTGGTGACGGGCCCGAGCGCCACCGTCTTGGCGACGCGGCGCGGAACGACCGTGATCTCCACCGTGCCGACCGGCTGGCCCGGCGCGATCGCCGCCGTCGACTTGAAGACGCAGGCCAGCGGCTTGGCGGTGCAGGCGCCGCCGCCGACGGCCTCGGCCTTGGCCACGACAACGCCCGTGCCGACCGACTGAGTCAGGCGCACGCGCGTCTCGGGTGGTATCACGTTGCCGCCCTCGTTGGCGATCTGCACCCGGTAGGTGAGGGGGCGGTCGACGATCACCTTCGTGACGGCGCCGTTGCGCCACGGCCGCCACGAGCCGTTCTGCCGCTGGAACTGCAGGGTCGGCGTGGCCTCGGGGTCGCCGACGTCCTTGACGGCGATCGGCACGCCGCGGGCGACGCCGTCCTGCGCGCCGTTCGCGTACGGGGTGATGCGGAAGTGGCCGCGCTCGGCGGGGGCCTCGTCGGCCGCCGACACCTGCAGGGCCAGCGTGGTGCGCTTGCCGCCGGGCACCGTCAGGCTCGGGGCGGCGCAGCGCGTCACGCCGTCCTCGGCCTTGCAGGTCCAGTTCGGGTCGGCCGTGGCCACCGAGATCCCGCGCGGGGTGCGGATCCGCAGCGTGAGGCCCTTGGCCGGGTCCTGGCCGATGTTGCCGATGCGGGCCACGATCGTGCGGGTGGCGCCCTGGCGCAGGTCGATCCCCTTCGCCGCGAGGACGTGGACGTCGAGGCGCGCCGGCGTCAGGTGGTGCAGGCGCCAGCGGTACGGGTGCTTCTGGCAGCGCTGGCCGCCCGTTCGGCGCGGCTTCGCCCGCGGGCCGTCCTTCACGATCGTGGTCCAGCTGGCCTTGGTGTCGAGGTCCCACTCGTAGAGGGTCTCGCGCTCCGACTTCTTGCGGTACACGAGCGGGTACCACGTCACGGTCAGGGGCTCAGAGGCCGCGCCGAGCGGCAGCCGGTCGCGGGTCGTGCAGGTGGTGGGTTCCGCGGAGCGCTCGGTGCGCTCGTCGCACGACCAGCCCTTGCCCTCGATCGAGAAGGGGACGTGCGGATCGCGGTGCGGCAGGACCTCGGAGATCCAGATCGCCGGGTTCCTTCCGACCGGCACCGCGGGCAGGCCGCCGATGTTGTGGAAGGTCAGCTCGAAGACGCGCTTGTGACCGCGGTTCGAGACCTGGCGCAGCGTCGTGCTCAGCTTCGGCGGCACGACGCCCCAGGTGGCGACGGCGGGGACCGTGTCGTCGTCCGTGAGGGCGCCGGCCACCGACGCGACGTCGACCTTCGCGGTGACGTCGCCGAGCAGGTGCGACACGTCGGTCTTGTCGCCCGGGTTCAGCTTGACCAGGTCCTGCGCGGCCCGGACGACCATCATGATCCGCATCGTGCGGGCGGACTCCGTGACGGCGGCGACCGCCGGGTCGGTGCTGACGATCCGGCAGGTGACCGTCTGGCCGCTGGCCGCGCAGGCCATCTTGCGCTCGCTGTCGGCGTCGTGCTCGTAGACGGACGTGTGCCGCACGTACGTCAGTCCCGCGGGCAGGGTCGCCGTCACGGTCAGGCCGCCCGCGGTCATGCCCGGCTCGCCCCGCTTGGCGAGCTCGCGGACGGTCGCCGCCGGCAGGACGTACTTCGCCGCCAGCACGATCACGCCCTCACGACCCTGCGAGAACTTGATGCTGCGCTGCGTGAGGTCGTCGGCCGGCGCGGACTGCGTCGGGCCCGCACCCGTCGCCGCCGCGTTGTTCGGGGTGACGTTCGCGGTCGGGGTGTTGGAGGCCCCCTCGATCACCACCGACGCCGTCGGCGTGTCGGTCTGCCCGCTGCGCAGGGCTTGGCGCGCGGCCGCGACGTCCGCCGACTCGGTGGCCGTCGTCTTGGTCCGCGGGGGCTCGGCGGGCGCCGTCGCGGTCGTCGCATCGGCCTCGGCAGTCGTGGCGGGGGCCTCGGCCTCGGTC
>CAIQOY010000124.1 GCA_903873565.1 uncultured Actinomycetes bacterium | reverse complement strand
TCCGCCTCGGGCGGGTCGGCGGGCGGCTCGTCGCCCTCGTCGTCATCGTCCTCGTAGCCGCCGCGGGCCAGCCACAGGAAGACGCAGCCGGTGATGCCGGCGATCAGGAGCGCGATCCCGAAGACGAGCTCGGAGACGACGATCACGATCGCGGCCATCGCGATGCCGAACGCCACGGTGGCGATTCCGGCGAGGAGCGACAGGACCTTCGGCGAGACGCCGCGCTCGGGCGGGCGCATGCGCAGGGCGAGGATCACCATCACCACGAGGGCGATCATCTCGAGCGCGATCACGCCTGAACGGTATCGGAGCGGTGGCGTTCGCGCGGTCCGAGTTGCCGGATCCGGATCGAATATGCAATGCTGATGCTTGTCATTAGCAAGTGCAATCACAAGGAGCACCCTGCATGTCCGTGACCGACGAGTTCCTCCAGGCCAACGAGGCCTACGCCGCGCAGTTCGCGAAGGGCGACCTGCCGCTGCCGCCGGCCCGCAGGACGGCGGTCCTGGCCTGCATGGACGCCCGCCTCGACCCCGCCAAGGTG
This sequence comes from uncultured Actinomycetes bacterium, assembly GCA_903873565.1. Lineage (GTDB taxonomy): Bacteria > Actinomycetota > Thermoleophilia > Gaiellales > F1-60-MAGs149 > F1-60-MAGs149. The sequence goes on along the minus strand of CAIQOY010000124.1, from coordinate 1,492 downwards.
CTGGGCCTCGAGGAGGGCGACGCGCACGTGATCCGCAACGCGGGCGGCGTCGCCACCGCCGACGCGATCCGCTCCCTGGCGATCTCCCAGCGGCTGCTCGGCACCCGCGAGATCGTGCTGATCCACCACACCGACTGCGGCATGCTGACCTTCTCGGACGACGAGTTCCGGCAGGGGATCGAGGCGGAGACCGGCCAGCGCCCCGAGTGGGCCGCCGAGGCCTTCCCCGACGTCGACCAGGACGTCCGCCAGTCGATCCACCGCATCAAGAGCAGCCCGTACATCCCGCATCGCGACCAGGTGCGCGGGTTCGTGTACCACGTCGAGTCGGGCCAGCTCCGCGAGGTCGAGGCCTAGTCCCTCGCCGCAGCGCCGCCCGGCGACGGGGGACTGACCGCAGCCTCCTCTCCCCGGGGCACTCCGCCGCCGTCGGGCGGCGCTGCCTCCCCGCCTAGACTGGGCCGGTGGCCGACACCGGCACCATGGCCTTCCTCGCCGACCGCGCCCTGCGCCCGGTCGACATCGCGGACGTCGAGCGGCGCGCACGGCTCCTGCCCGGCGTCCTGAGCGTGCACCCCGGCCGCGCGGCCGACCAGGTCGAGGTCGAGTACGACCCGGCCGTCCTGCGCCCCGAGCTCCTGCGCCTGCAGCTCGAGAGCCCGTACCTGCGGCTCGCGGGCCGCGACCCCCTCGGCGCGCGCCTGCGTCGCGCGCTCGCCCCGCGGCGGATCGCCCACACGGTGTCGCTGATGGCGCACGCGCCCAACCGCGTCGCGATCGGGTTCGTGGCCCTGACCCTGCTCCTCCTGTTCGCGGGGCTCGCGGTGCAGCAGGTCTCGTTCGCGGCGGCGCTGCCGATCTGGCTCGCGGCCTTCTTCTTCGGCGGCTGGTTCTCCCTGCGCACGACGCTCGCGTCTTTGCGCGCGCGCAAGCTCGACGTCGACCTCCTGATGCTGATCGCGGCGGCCGGCGCCTACTCGGTGGAGGCCTTCTGGGAGGGCACGGTGCTGCTGTTTCTGTTCTCGCTCGGCAACGTGCTCGAGGAGTTCGCGCTGGGGCGCACCGAGGCCTCGATCCGCGCCCTGATGGACCTCCGGCCCGAGGTCGTGCAGGTCAAGGCCGCGGACGGCACGGAGCGGGAGGTGCCCGCGGCCGAGGTCGAGCCCGGCATGATCGCCGTCGTGCGGCCCGGCGACCGCATCCCCGTGGACGGCGTCGTGCACGCCGGCCACAGCGCCGTCGACCAGTCCGCGATCACCGGCGAGTCCCTGCCCGTGCCGCGCGATCAGGGCCAGGAGGTGCTGGCGGGCTCCGTCAACCTCGACGGCTACCTCGAGGTGCGCGTCGTCAAGCGCGCCGACGAGACCGTCCTCGCCAAGGTGATCGAGCTGGTGCGCGACGCGCGCGAGCAGCGCGCGCCCGCCCAGCGCATGCTCGACCGCTACCAGCCGATCTACGTGGTCGGGGTGCTCGGGATCTCCGGCGGGGCGCT
>CAIQOY010000123.1 GCA_903873565.1 uncultured Actinomycetes bacterium | reverse complement strand
GGCGGCGACGGCGGCGACGGAGCCAGCGGCGGCACGGGTGGCCGCGCCGGTGCCGGAGGCCTCGCGCGCGGCGCCGGCGCTGCCGGGTCAGAGGGACGCGCGGGGACAGCGGGCGACGCGGGCGCCGGCGGCCGCGGTGGCAACGGCGCAGCGGGATCATCGGGCGTCGCCGCCGGAAGCGGCGGCGACGGCGGCACGGGCGGTGCCGGTGCGGGGAGCAGTCGCGGGGGCGCCGGTGGAGCCGGCGGAAACGGCGGAGCTGGCGGCACGGGCGATGCGGGGACGCTGCTGGTGGTCGCCGCATCCGGCTCCGACGGCGGCCGCGGCGGCGACGGCGGCGCCGGCGGCGCGACCGCCACGGGCACGGCGGGGGTCGGCGGGGCTGGCGGCAACGGCGGAGCGGGTGGCACGGGAGGCAGCGGGACCAACGGTGTCGGCGCCAACGCCAACCAGGGCGGTGCCGCCGGCAGCGGTGGCAACGGCGGTGCCGGCGGTACTGCCACCTCGGGCACCGCGGGTGCCGGCGGCAACGGCGGAAATGGCGCCGACGGCGGCAGTGGCGGCACGGGCGGCATCGCGGGCAACGGCGGGGCAGGCAGGGCCGGAGGCGCTGGGGGGTCCGGTGGGCTCGGCGGCAACGCCGGCGCCGGCGGCACCAACGGCAGCGGCGGTCGGGGCGGCGACGCGGGCAATGGCGGCGCCGGAGCCGACGGCGGCGCGGGGGACCCGCTTACGGGGCCGTCGGCCAATGGCGGTAACGGGGGCGCCGGTGGCGCCGGCGGCGTAGGTGGCACGGGGGCCGCGGCCGGAAGCGGCGGCAGCGGGGGCATGAGCGGAGCGGGTGGCACCGGAGGGGACGCCGGCGATGGCGGGGCGGGCGGCGCTGGCTGGTCGTCGACGGCGCCCGGTGTCGCCGGCGGAGTGGGAGGCAACGGCGGTAGCGGGGGGGCGGCGACGACGGGTGCGCCCGGAGACGGCGGCGCAGGGGGCGCCGGTGGCGCCGGCTATAACGGGAACAGCGCCTCGACCGGGGTCGCGGCTCAGGCGGGAACGAACGGCGGCGCGGGTGGCACCGGTGGTGCGGCGACGGGCGGCAATGCCGGAAACGGCGGCGCCGGTGGCGCGGGTGGAAGTGGCGGCAGCGGGTTCGTCGAGGGCGATCAGCCCAGCGGTGCCGCCGGCGGAGATGCCGGCAATGGCGGCGCCGGTGGCGCGGCGACGACCGGTCGTGGCGGGAACGGCGGCAATGGCGGCATGCCGGGCAACGGCGGCCTTGCGGCGCGCGGCGGCAGCGGTGGCAGCGGCGGCGATGGCGGCCGCGGCGGCAACGGCGGTGCCGCCACCACAGGGACGGCCGGCAACGGCGGGTCGGGAACCTCAGGGGCCGCGGGCGCGAGCGCTGGCGCATCCGCCGCCGGCACGGCTGGCGGCTGGGGCGGCGACGGCGGTGCTGGTGGCGCCGGCGGCACCGGCGGCTCCTCCAGCGGCACGAACGGTAACGGCGGCAACGGTGGCAACGGAATGAACGGCGGCGCGGGTGGCGCCGGCACCGATGGCGGTGCGGGTGGCGCCGGCGGCGCGGGCGGCGCGCGTGGATCCGCCGGTTCCGGCGTCGGCTCTCCGGGCACGCAGGGTATGGCAGGAAACGCCGGCAATGGCGGGGCCGGAGGAGCCGGGACCGACAGCACAGGTACCGTCACGGGTGGCTTTGGCGGCGCTGGTGGGGCGGCGAATGCGTCGGGCGGCAACGGCGGCAATGGAGGGGCGGGGGGCGCTGCGACGGCCTCCGGAACCGCCAACGCCATCGGCGCCCCGGGCGGAGCCGGCGGCAATGCGGGGACCGGAGGCAACGGCGGTGCTGGCGGCCGCGGCGGAAATGCCCAGGCCGGCACTGGCACTGCAACGGGCGGCGCTGGCGGCAACGGCGGCAACCGCGGCACGGGTGGGAACGTCGGCGCCGGTGGCGCGGGAGGCACGGCGTCGGGCGGCGGCGGCGCCACGCAAGGCGCGAACGGCGTGAACGGCTCTTAGGGCCCCGATCGCCCGGGCGGGCGACGACCAGCACGCACGGACCGGCTCGCCCTACGCGGCCCGGATCCCCAGCCCCACGATGTCCATCTGCCTGAGCGACCCGAAGAGCGCCCGCGCGTAGTCGAGTCGGGCGGCCTCGTCGCGCCCGTCGAGCTCGGTGCCGGCGCGGCCCGCGCCGAGGATCTCGCCGACCGTGCGGCGGCCGTCGACCAGGCGCAGGAGCGCGTACTGCGTCGCGTCGATCGGGGTGCCCCAGTCGTGGCGGGCCACGCGCCCGCCCTCGAGCGTGCAGCGGTGGCGCAGGAAGGGCACGCAGTCGACGAGACCGGGCCCGTCGAGGTCGACGCGGTACGTCGCCGGTGGGCGCTCGGGGCGGCAGGCCGTGAAGAAGTGGCACCCGTTGCGGGGGTGGATGCGCTCCATCACCGACCACTGCGCCTCCCGCGGCAGGGTCGCCACGGCGGCGCCGAAAGGGGTGGCGGGGTCGGGCGGCGCGTACGGCGCCTGCAGGAACCAGTCGTCGAAGACGAGGCCCGCGCCCGTGGCCAACTCGACGCACTCGCCGGTGGTGTAGCTGCGGTCGCGGCCGTGCAGGAACGTGTCGACGAGGCCCGCGTCGAAGGCGAGGTCGGGGGCGATCGCCAGATAGGGCTGCAGCGGATGGTCGTCGGGCAGGGCGGCGACGGCCTCCCGGACCACCTCGAGCGCGACCTCGTCCTGCACGAGACCGAGGTCGCGGAAGACGCCCTGCATGAGCTCGACGCCGATCCGGCCGTAGCGGGCGTAGAGCATGATCGCGGCGACGCCGTCGGGCCTGAGGCGGCCCGCGAGGGTGGCCATCCCGACGGCGGGGTCGGCGAGGTGGTGCAGGACGCCGGTCGAGACGACGAGGTCGAAGTCGCGCCCGAGCGCCGCCACGTCCTCGATCGGCAGGAGCTCCAGCTCGAGGTTGTCGAGGCGGTAGCGCTCCTTCAGGCTTCGGTGGTGGTCGAGGGACGGCTGGCTGACGTCGACGCCCACGATCCGCGATCCGGGGTTGGTGTAGGCGAGCACGGCGGCCTGGTTGGCGCCGCAGCCCGCGACGAGGATGTCGAGGTCGCGCGGCTCGGGCCGATCAGGCCAGAGCACCCGCTGCGAGTGGCTCGGGTCGAACCACTGCCAGCTGCCTGCGAGCCAGCCGGGCAGGTCCTCGATCGGCTCGGGGTAGACCCAGCGCTCGTACTGGCGGGAGACGGCGTCGGCGAGGGGGTCCGTGGCCATCGTCGGAATCGGGCTAGCGCGGCACGTGCCGCGCGACCACCTCGCCGGCCATCACGGCCGGCAGGTTCGTGTTGGCGCGCATGATGCGCGGGAAGAGGCTCGCGTCGGCCACCTGGACGCGCTCGAGGCCGTGCACGCGGCCGGTCGCGTCGCAGACCGCGTCGGGGCCAGCGCCCATCTTCGCGGTGCCGACGGGGTGGTAGTAGTGCGCGACGTTGGCGCGGATCCCCGCGTCGGTGGAGAGGTCGGTCACGGCAGCGCCGACGTGCTCGGCGACGGCGGGGTGGTCGAAGAGGGCGTTCGCCTTCGCGATCCCGTCGCGCAGGACCGCGAGGTCGTGGCCTGCGGCGTCGCCCAGGTAGTCGTGGTCGATCACCGGGTGCGCCTCGGGATCGGTCGAGGCGATGTCGATCCGCCCGCGGCTCTCCGGGGTCACGCATGAGACGACGATGCCGACGCGCCCGTGCAGCTCGTTGGTCTGGTCGGCGGCCAGCACCGGGAAGACGTGCAGGTCGAAGAGGCCGTCGGGCGACTGCGTGGAGACCGCCTTGCCGAGGGTCTGCTCCTCCGGCAGGAAGCCCCGCGCCTTGGCGGCGTCGATGTCGGCCTGGAGCGCGTCGCCGATCGCCCGGTCCACCAGCACGATCGGGTGGTCGTGGAGATTGGCGCCGACGCCGGGCAGGTCGAGCACCGGCGCGACGCCGAGCGCGGCCAGGCGCTCGGGGTCGCCGACGCCCGAGCGCTGCAGGATCAGCGGCGTGCCGTAGACCCCGGCGGCGAGGACGACGCGGTCGGCGTGGACCAGGAGCGGCCGGCCGTCCCGGACCGCGTGGATCGCGACGCCGCTTGTGCCCTCCGCGATGCGGTCGACCAGCGTGCGGTCGAGGATCGCGAGGTTCGGCAGCGCGCGGACGGGGTCGAGGTAGGCGAAGGCGGCGTTCCAGCGGGTGCGGCCGACGACGTTGACGGACTCGAGCCCGAAGGAGTCGTTGGCGTCGAGGTCGCAGAGGTCGGAGGCCATCCGCCAGCCGAGCGCCTCGGCCGCGGTCAGGCAGTGGCGGTGGAAGGGGACGACCTCGTCCTCGCCGTAGACGCGCACCCGCATCCGCTCGACGACCTCGCGGTAGACGGGCTCGACGTCGTCGCCGGTCCAGCCGGGCAGGCCCCAGCGGTCGTAGTCGGAGCGGTGGCCGACCGCGGCGATCGCGCCGTTGTGCGAGGAGCAGCCGCCGATCACCCGCGCCCGCTCCCAGGCCCAGCGCCCATCGGGGCTCGCGTAGCCCCAGTCGTGCGAGAGGGCCAGCGTGGTGGCGTCGACGAGGTCGGCGGGCCAGCCGGGCGTCCCGTTCGGCCCGTAGTCGGGGCCGGCCTCGACGAGCAGGACGTCGGCGCCGGCCTCCGCGAGGCGCGCCGCCACGACGGCGCCGGCCGAGCCGCCGCCGATCACGGCGATCCCGGCCCGCACGTCCGCGCTCACGGCGCGAGGTCCTCCCAGGCGGTCGTGCCGTAGGTGACGGCGAGGAGGACGCAGTCGGAGCCGGCGGCGGCGCCGTGGTAGTGGCGCTCGTCGGTGGGGGCGTCGACGAAGTCGCCGGGCTGCAGCACCATCTCGCCGTCGACCGTGCCGACGCGTCCCGTGCCGGACAGCACGAGCAGCTGCTGGCCGCCCGGGTGGCTGTGCCAGAAGGTGCAGGCGCCGTCGGCGAACGACACCCGCGCGATGTCGGGGCGGCCGTCCGCCTCCGCCTCCTGGAGCATCTCGAGGCGCACCGCGCCCGTGAAGCGCCCGCCGTAGAGCTCCGACGCATCGCCGCCCGTGTGGATCCGCATGGCGGCATCATGGCCGATCCCGGGGTCTGCGGCCCACTGCGCCCGTCACGGGGGTGCCGTTGACTAGGCTCTCCGTCTGATGGCTCCCGCCGGTCAGGCCACCGCCCCCAAGTTCGTCTACGACCAGTCCGAGGGCTCCGCCGAGATGCGGCCGCTCCTCGGCGGCAAGGGCGCGAACGTGGCGGAGATGCAGCGCATCGGCGTGCCGGTGCCGGACGGCTTCACCGTCACCACGGAGGCCTGCGTCGCCGCGATGAACGCGGAGGGGGCGTGGCCCGACGGGCTCTGGGACGCCGTCCTCGACCGGCTCGCGGCGCTCGAGGAGCGGACCGGGCGCCGGCTCGGCGACCCCGAGCGGCCGCTTCTCGTCAGCGTGCGCTCCGGCGCCGTCTTCTCGATGCCGGGGATGATGGACACGATCCTCAATCTCGGGATCAACGACGCCGCCGTGCGCGGCCTCGCCGCGGAGTCCGGCAACCCGCGCTTCGCCTGGGACTCCTACCGGCGCTTCGTGCAGATGTTCGGGGAGGTCGTGCTCGGGGTGCCGTCCGACGACTACGAGCACGCGCTCTCGCAGCTCAAGCGTGAGCGCGGCGTCTCGCTCGACACGGACCTCACGGCCGAGGACCTCGAGGGCCTCGTCGCCACCTTCAAGCGGATCACCGAGGACGCGGCGGGGGCGGGCGCCTTCGGCGACGACCCGCGCGAGCAGCTGCGCCTCGCGATCAACGCCGTCTTCGAGTCCTGGCAGAACCCCCGCGCCGCCGTCTACCGGCGCGCCAACGACATCCCCGACGACCTCGGCACCGCGGTCAACATCATGCAGATGGTGTTCGGCAACCTCGGCGAGACCTCCGGCACGGGCGTCTGCTTCACCCGCAACCCCGCGACCGGCGCCAAGGAGCTGTACGGCGAGTTCCTGGTCAACGCGCAGGGCGAGGACGTCGTCGCCGGCATCCGCACCCCGCGGCCCCTGGCCGAGATGGAGGCCGCGCTGCCCGAGGCCTACCACGAGCTGGTGGCCACGATGGCGCGGCTCGAGGCGCACTACGGGGACATGCAGGACATCGAGTTCACGGTCGAGCAGGGGCGCCTGTACCTGCTGCAGACCCGCACCGGCAAGCGCACCGCGCAGGCCGCCGTGCGCGTGGCCTGCGAGATGGTCGCCGAGGGCGTCATCACCCGCGAGCAGGCCGTGCAGCGGATCGACCCCAAGCAGCTCGACCAGCTGCTGCACCCGACGATCGACCCGGACGCGCCCCGCGACCTCCTGGCCACGGGCCTCAACGCCTCGCCGGGCGCGGGCGTGGGGGAGATCGTGCTGGACGCCGACACGGCGGAGCGGCGCGGCAAGGCCGGCACGCCGGTGATCCTCGTGCGCTGGGAGACGACGCCCGACGACATCCACGGCGTGATCGTGGCCCAGGGGGTGATCACCGCCCACGGCGGCATGACCTCGCACGCGGCGGTCGTGGCGCGCGGGATGGGCAAGCCCTGCGTGGCCGGCGTCGACGGCCTCCACATCGACCTCGACGCGCGCACGATCGCGATCGGCGGGCGGGAGCTCCGGGAGGGCGACACGATCACGATGGACGGCTCGACGGGCGAGGTGCTGGCCGGCGGGTCGCCGCTCGTGCCGCCCCGCTTCGACGACAGCTTCCGGGAGATCACGGCCTGGGCCGACGAGATCCGGCGGCTGCGCGTGCGCGCCAACGCCGACACGCCGGAGGACGCCGAGCGCGCCCGCGGCTTCGGGGCGGAGGGCATCGGCCTGTGCCGCACCGAGCACATGTTCATGAGCGAGGAGCGGCTGCCGAGCGTGCGCCGGATGATCCTCGCCAGCGAGGAGGCCGACCGCCTCGCCGCGCTGGCCGAGATCGCGCCGATGCAGCAGGGCGACTTCGAGGGGATCCTGCGGGCGATGGACGGGCTGCCCGTCACGATCCGCCTGCTCGACCCGCCGCTGCACGAGTTCCTGCCGAGCCTGCTCGAGGCCTCCCGCGAGGTCGAGCGGATCCGCGAGCACGGCGCCCCCGGCGACCTCGCCGCGGCCGAGGCGCTCCTGGCCCGGGTCAAGGAGCTGACCGAGGCGAACCCGATGCTGGGCACGCGCGGCTGCCGCCTCGGGCTGCTGTTCCCCGAGATCTACGCGATGCAGGCCCGCGCGATCGTCGACGCGGCGCTCGCGGTGCGCGCCGCGGGCGGCGACCCGCGCCCCGAGATCATGATCCCGCTGGTCGGCTTCGCGGAGGAGCTCCGGCGGATGCGTGAGCTCGTCGAGGACGTCGTGCGCGAGGAGACCGAGCGCGCCGGGGTCGACTTCCCGATCCAGGTGGGCACCATGATCGAGCTGCCGCGCGCGGCCGTCGTGGCGGACCAGATCGCCGCGGAGGCCGACTTCTTCTCGTTCGGCACGAACGACCTCACGCAGACCGTGCTCGGGCTGTCGCGCGACGACGCGGAGGGCAAGTTCCTGACCCAGTACCTCGAGGACGGGGTGATCGACAAGAACCCCTTCCAGACGCTCGACGTCGACGGCGTCGGCGCGGTCGTGCGGATGGGCTGCGAGCAGGGCCGGGCGGTCAAGCCCGAGCTCAAGCTCGGGGTCTGCGGCGAGCACGGCGGCGATCCCCTGAGCGTGGGCTTCTTCCACGACGTCGGCGTCGACTACGTCTCCTGCTCGCCCTTCCGGGTGCCGATCGCGCGCCTGGCGGCCGCGCAGGCCGCGCTCGGCGCCTCCTTCAAGGACCGCTAGGCCGCGTGGCCGCGACGCTCCACGCCGCCCTCGGGCCGGTCGACGCCGCCCCCGCGGACGTCGCGATCGTCGTCGACTGCATCCGCGCCACGACCACCCTCTCGCACGCCCTCGCCGCGGGTTACCGCGAGGTCGTCTGCGTGGGCGAGATCGAGGACGCCCACGCCGAGCGGGCGGACGGGGTCGTGCTCGGCGGCGAGCGCCACGGCGTCCTGATCGAGGGCTTCGACCTCGGCAACTCGCCCGCCGAGTACGCGACCCCGCGGGGCGAGGTGCTGGTGCTGACGACCACGAACGGGACGCGCGCGATCCTGCAGTCGGCGGCGGAGGCCCGGACCGTGCTGGTCGGGGCGCTGGTCAACGCGCAGGCCCTCGTCGACCGGGCGCTGGCCGCCCTGCCCGTGGACGGCACGCTGGCCGTGCGCTGCGCCGGGGTGCGCGGCGACGTGGCCCTCGACGACGTCTACGTGGCCGGCGTCCTGCTGGCCCGCGCCGCGGAGCGCCTGGGCGATGACGCGTTCGCGACCGACGCCGCCCGCGTGGCGATGGCCACCGCGCGCGCCTACCCCGACGCCCAGGCCGCGCTCGACGACTCGCAGAGCCGGCGCGACCTCGACGGCACGGGCCACGAGGCGGACGTGGCCCGCTGCGCCGCGCTCGACATCCTGTCCGTGGCCCCGTGCGTCGCGAGCGCCGGCCCGGGCCGCGTCGTCGTGACGGCCTAGCCCTCGAGCGCCGCGGCGATCTCGGGCATCGTCTTCTGGACGGCCCGGTTGAACTCCGCGACGTAGCGGTCGGCCGTGCCGTCGCCGTCGTCGAGGGTCTCGGCGTAGCCGTCGCGCATCGCGGCCAGCTCCTCGGCCGCCCAGTCGAGCTCGTCGGCGTAGTCGCCGTAGCGCTCCTCGACCTCGTCGCGGTCGGAGGTGCGGTACGCGGAGCGGGCCTCGCGGATCGCCTCGAGGCGGTCGCCGTGGTCCTCGGCGAAGACCTGGAGCTGGCGGTCGATGAGGTCGCCGAACTGCCTGCGTCGGAACATGGGCCTGATGCTAGCGGGGACCGCGACCCCGTAGGCTTCGGGAAATGCCCGATACCGCTGCGATCCGCGCCCAGCTGCCCGCCGTCACGGCGCAGGCGTACTTCAACACCGGCACGTTCGGCCCGCTGCCCGCCCCCGCCGTCGAGGCGATGGCCGCCTACACCGACGAGGCCTTCACGGGCGGGCGGATCGGCGACCGCAGGTACGCCCGGCAGGCGGCGATCGAGCAGGCCGCGCGCGCGGGCCTGGCCCGCATGGTCGGCGCCCCGGCCGACCAGGTCGCGCTCGCGCACTGCACCTCCGACGGCCTCAACCTGGTGGTCGGCGGCATCGACTGGGCGGAGGGCGACGAGGTCCTGATCGGCGACTACGAGCACCCCGGCCTGATCGTGCCCCTCGACGTGATGGCCCGCCGGCGCGGGATCGTCACGCGCGTGGTGCCGATCACGGACGCCCCCGACCCCGCGCAGCTGATCGCCGACGCCCTCACCCCGCGCACGCGGCTCGTGGCCCTCTCGCACGTGATCTGGACGACGGGCCGCGTGATGCCGATCGCGCGGATGGCGGAGGCCGTGCGCGCGCACGGCGCCCTGTTCCTCGTCGACGCGGCGCAGGGGCCGGGCTGCATCCCGGTCTCCGTGGGCGACCTCGGCTGCGACTTCTACACGATCAGCGGCCAGAAGTGGCTGTGCGGGCCGTCGGGCACCGGCGGGCTGTGGGTGCGCCCCGACGCCGTCGAGCGCATCCACCCGGCCTTCCCCGGCTACCCCACGATGGAGAAGACCCCCGACGGGCCGCGCATGTGGCCCGGGGCCCGGCGCTTCGAGCCCGGCACCGTGACGCACACCGCGCTGGTCGGCCTGACCGCGGCCATCGAGTGGCGCGAGGCCCTCGGGGTCGAGGCGGGCCACGCCGACGCGATGGACCTGGCCGGACACCTGCGCGAGCGGCTGGCCGCCGAGGTGCCGCGGGCGCGCGTGGCCGAGGTCGACCACGGCTCGCCGTTCGTGGCCTTCGAGACCGACGGGCTGACGGCGGTCGAGGTGGTGCGGCGGCTCGAGGCGCAGGACGTCGTCGTGCGCTCCCTGCCCGGCACCGAGCTCACGCGGGTGTCGGTCGGCCCGTGGAACGACGCGGGCGACGTCGACCGGCTGATCGCCGCGCTCGTCGCGCTCTAGGCGGGCAGGCCGAGCTCGACCGCGATCGGCTGCAGCGCGGCGACCACGTTGCGGATGTGGTCGTCGAGCTCGATGCCGAGCAGCTCCGGCCCCGCGTAGACGTCGTCGCGGTCGACGCCGGCCGCGAAGGACGGCTGCTTGAGCTTCTTCCTCACGCTCTTCGGCTCGAGGCCCTCGAGGCCGTTGGGCCGCACGAGGCCGCAGGCGTGCACGAAGCCCGACAGCTCGTCGCAGGCGAAGAGCGTGCGCTCGAGCGGCGTCTCGCGGGGCAGCTCGAGGTGGTTGGCGTGCGTCAGGATCGCGTGCCGGAACCAGTCGGGGTACCCGCGCTCGGCGAGGATCGCCTCGCCGGCCTGCGGGTGCTGCTCGAGCGTGGGGTGGATCTCCCAGTCGAAGTCGTGCAGGAGCGCGACGTTGCCCCAGGCGGCCTCGTCCTCGCCCGCCTGGCGCGCGTACCAGCGCACCGAGGCCTCCACGGCGAGGCAGTGGCGGCGCAGCGCCTCCGACTGGATGTGCTCGCAGACGATCTCCCAGGCTGCGTCGCGGT
>CAIQOY010000122.1 GCA_903873565.1 uncultured Actinomycetes bacterium | reverse complement strand
GGGTTCATCACCGCCGACGTCGAGGTGCTCGCCGATGCCGCGATGCTCGATCCGCCCGCGTTGCGCACGCTGGATGCCGTCCACATCGCGGCGGCCCGATCCGTCGGATTCGGGGACTTCGTGACCTACGACCGCCGGCAGGCGGATGCCGCGCAGGAGGCGGGGCTCCGGACCGCGTCGCCCGGCGTCTGACCGGGCCTCCGCTCAGCCGAGCTCGACCCGGTAGCGCGCGCCCGTCTCCGCGGCCACCTGCTCCTCGCCGGCCCCGTCGAGGAGCTCGACGAGCGCGAGCCCGCCCCCGTCGATCCGGAACACGGCATGCTCGGTGACGACGCAGGAGACCGCGGCACGTGCGGTGAGGGGGAGGGTGCAGGCGGGCACGAGCTTGGGCGCGCCCTCGGGCGTCGTCGCGGTCATCGTCACGATCACGCGCCGCGCCCCGACGACCAGGTCCATCGCGCCGCCGACGCCCAGCGCCTTGCCGCCGGGGACCTGCCAGTTGGCGATGTCGCCCGCCTCGGAGACCTGCAGGGCGCCGAGCACCACGGCGTCGACGTGGCCGCCGCGGATCATCGCGAAGGAGGCCGCCGAGTCGAAGGCGGCGGCCCCGGGCAGGAGCGTGACGGGCTGCTTGCCCGCGTCGATCAGGTCGGGGTCCTCGGCGCCGGCCGCGGGGCGCGGGCCGATGCCGAGCAGGCCGTTCTCGGTGTGCAGCACGACGTCGACGCCGGGGGCGAGGAAGGCCGGGATCCGGTTGGGGATCCCGATCCCGAGGTTGACGACCTCGCCGGGCCGGAGCTCGGCGGCGGCGCGGCGGGCGATCACGTCGCGGGGGTCCGTCACGCGCCCTCCCCCTGGACGTCGCCGATCGAGAGCTCCGCGTCGACGAGGCGGTCGACGTGGAGGTGGGGGGTGTGGACGGACTCGGGCTCGAGGCCGCCGACGGGCAGCACCTCGACGGCCTCGGCGATCGTGAGCGTCGCCGCGCTGGCCATCGCCGGGTTGAAGTTCTGGGCGCTGAGGCGATAGCGGAGGTTGCCGAGCCCGTCGGCCCACTCGGCCCGGACGAGGGCGACGTCGGCCCGCAGCGGCTCCATCAGGACGCAGGGCACGCCGTCGATCACGCGCTCCTCGCGCCCGCCGGCCAGCTCGGTGCCGGCCCCGACGGGGGTGTAGAAGCCGCGGATGCCGGCCCCGGCCGCCCGGATCGCCTCGGCGAGCGTGCCCTGGGGCAGGAGCTCGTAGGCGATCGCACCGGACATGGCCGCCTCGACGGCCTCCGGGTTGGACGTGAAGAACGAGGCGATCGCCTTGCGGATGCGGCCCTGGCGCAGGAGCAGCCCGAGGCCGCGGCCCGGCTCGCCGATGTTGTTGGAGATGATCGTGAGGTCCGTCGCGTCGGAGCCGTGCACGAGCGCGTCGATCAGGGTCAGGGGCGCGCCGACCAGCCCGAAGCCGCCGACCATGATCGTCGCGCCGTCGGGGATCTCGCGGATCGCCTCGGCCGCCGTGGTGCGGGTCGCCGCCATCGGCGGGATTCTCGCAGCCGGCGCCGGTTGGCGTCGGCGGTCGCGCGGCCCGGCCTCAGCCCTGCGCGTAGGCGGTCCAGGCGGCGAGGTCGTAGCCGGGCGCGTCGCGCCAGCGGCGGAACGCCGCGGAGTCCGTCGGCAGCGCGAGGGGCACGGCGAGGTCGGCGCGCCGGCCGATCACGAGCCGCTGCTGGTCCAACCACCCGCCCGGGGCGCCGAGCGTGCGCACTCGCGCCTGCGCGACCTCCGCGGCGCCGGTCGACGCCACGACCGGGACCACGGCCGAGTCGACCGGGTCGATCGTGAAGACGCCGCTCGAGCCGAGGCAGCCGTCGTCCACCGCGTTGGCGACGACGGTGTAGGCCTGCGTCGTCTTGGCGATCGCGTACCAGAGGCACATCGTGCCCTCGGGGTAGCCGACCGCGAAGAGCCCGGGCGCATCGCGCAGCGGGCCGCCGTAGCCGCCGTCCCAGCGGGTGGGCAGCGCGATCAGGTCCGCGCGGCGCACGCAGAGGACGCCGCCGGCCTCCGGGAAGCGCGCGTCCTCGCAGGCCAGCAGGCCGACGCGGCCGATCGCGGTCGCGACGACGGGCAGGTCGTCGCCGGCGGTCGCCCACCCGGCGAAGGCGGGGTCGCGGTGCGTCTGGCGGTAGGCGCCGGCCTCGGTGCCGTCGGGCGC
>CAIQOY010000121.1 GCA_903873565.1 uncultured Actinomycetes bacterium | reverse complement strand
GTGCGCGGCCGGCGCCGACCTGACGATGGTCTGGCTCGGCGACATCGGGCACATCAAGGCGCTGCCCGTCGGGGCCGCCACCGTGGTGCCGTGGCTGTACGGCCGCTTCTCGGAGCCCGAGCCGGAGCCCTCCTGCGCGTGGCCGCCGCCCGTCGGCCGGCCGATGGGCCTGCTCGCGGACATCGGCTCCGTGATCGACTAGAGCAGGAGCAGGAGCAGCCCGCCCTCGATCGCCGCGCCCGCGGTCAGGGCCACGAGGTGGCGCTCCTCGTCGAGCAGCTCGTGGATCGTGCGGGTCATCACGCCGCCGGCCAGGAGCGCCGTGATCCCCGCGACCCACACCTCCGGGGCCTCGGCGACCGTGCCGAGCAGGTAGCCGGCGGCGATCGCGCCGGCCAGGGCCAGCCCGCCGAGCGGCGAGTCGAGCTTGGTGGCGAGCGCGTGCGCGTTGAGGACCACGTGGAGCCCGATCGCGAGGCCGAACACCAGCACCGGCTGGATATCGGGGTCGTCGCGGACGGCCAGCAGGTAGCCGACGATGAGGGCGCTCAGCGCCGGCTGCAGGAGCCGCACGCGCGGGTGCGGCGCGAGGCCGTGGCGCCCCTTCTGGACGGCCCGCAGGGCGAGGGTGCCGAGGATGCCGACGAGGACGAGGCCGTAGACCAGGACCTCGGCGGTGGGCAGGTCGGCGGTCAGCCCGTCCGAGAACGTGCCCACCCCGCGGGCCAGCTCGGGCAAGAGGTGCAGGACGACGTAGCTGATGCCGATGCCGGCGCCGGCCGAGAGCAGCGTCTCGGGCCAGGCCCGGCCGAGCAGGCGCGGCTCGGCCACGACGATGCAGGCGAGGGCGATGAGGGCGGCGACGACGAGCGTCATCGCCCTAGTGTGGCGCCTAGCCCGGGCAGCCGTCGCGGCTGGCCGCGTTGGCCGCCAGGACGGTCGCCGGCCCGAGGGTCGGCAGGGTCGCGAGATCGGTGCCCGGGGGGACGACGACCTGGATCGTGTTCGCCGGCAGCTCGACGGCGCGGTTCACGACGAGGCACGGAGCCGCGCCGAGGCCGCCGACCTGCAGGAGCGTCCCGGCCGGCGCGGTCGTCTTCGCGGCGGCCGTCGACTTCCAGGGCACGTACTCGCCGGCCGTCGCCCAGCGGAAGCGGTCGCGGTAGGGGAGCTGGCGCACGCCGACGCCCCAGGCCCAGGTGCCGTCGGGACGGCGGAAGGTGGGGCGGCCCTTGCGGGTGCGCCAGCCGCCGTCGCGCCACTTGGGCGCGCCCTTCGACCAGGTGCCGTCCGCGCGCAGGACGGTCTTCCGGCCGGCGGCGTTGACCCACCAGCCGCCGCCGAGCGCGACCAGCTGCCGGCCGCGCGCGGTGGTGCCGAGCGAGCGCGCGACGACGCCGTCGGTGCCGTAGAGGAAGTCCTCGCGGAAGCGGCTGGCCAGCCCGCCCGCCGCGGACTTCTCGGCGCGGGCCTGCGCCTCCGCGGCCGGCACCAGGTAGGAGAGCGTGAGGTCGCCGAGCGGGCCGGGGGCGAGGGCGGTCGGCGGCGGGCAGTCGACCCCGTCGGGCAGGAGCAGCAGGTCGCCCTTGGAGGGCATGCCCTTCGTGCCGTAGGGGACCAGCACGTCGATGTGCTTGCCGATGATCGCGCCGCCCGTGTCGTCGGCGGAGAAGCAGCCCTTGGCGGGCGTGTCCTTGAGCGCCTCGATGTAGATGCGGGCGCCCTTGGGGATCACGGAGCGGTCCGTGGCGATCGAGCGCCACGGCGTCACCTGCGTCCCCATCCCGATCCCGAACGTGTCCGGGTAGTTGCGGACGGCCTTGTTGTCCTCGCCGCCGGCCGCCACGGCCGCGCGGTCGCAGACCGGCGCGTAGGCGGCCGGGTTGGCGGGCGGGTTGGCCCACGTGCCGTCCTCGTTGGGGAAGGTGGGGCGGATGCGGTCGGTCGCGGCGGGGTTCGGCCTGCCCGTGGCCGGGTCGAGCGCCCACCAGACGCAGCCGCCGGGGCGCGCGTACGGCGAGCCGTTGGTGAAGCCGGCGGCCGACGTGCGCGTCTCCTGGCCCTCCTTGTTGACCCAGGCGCCGGCGCCGCTGCGCCAGTGCAGCATCTTGCCGTCGTCGGCCGTGCCGGTGCCCTGCATCGCGATCCCGCGGGCGGAGTAGAGGAAGTCCTCGCGGTACGGCGTCGTCAGCCCCTTCGGGACGATGCGGGCGCCCGTGAACGCCGACTCGGGGACGAACCAGTAGTAGGTGATCCAGTACGAGCCGAGCTGCTGCGGGCGCGGCGGCAGGCCGCTCGCGGTCTGCGCGGCGGCGACGGGGGCGAGCGCCCCGAGGCACGCCGCGACCGCCCCGATCGCGGCCATGGCGAGACGCGCGCGCATCGGCCCACCTGTTCGCGCCCCGCGGGCGCAGCCCTGCCTTCCGGTTCCCGGCATCCGCCCCATACTGCCCCACGTTCCGCGGGCGGGTCCGGCGGACGCGCCTAGTGCTGCTTGGCCAGCGTCCCCGCGGCCGCGATCCAGCTCGCCCAGGACGGCTTCTGCGCCCCGTTCGCCTTGCGCAGGCCCGTGGTGTACCAGGCGCCCTCGGTCCGCGGCGGGTTGTCCTCGATCAGGAACCAGATCATCACCTCGACCTGGGGCAGCTGCTTGAAGCGCTGGACCGAGTCGTAGAGGAAGGTCGCCTGCTGCTTGAAGCTGACGGTGTACTGCGCCTTCCCCGGGGCGGGGGTCGCCCACCCGAACTCGGTCACCCAGATCGGGTACTTGCGCCCGAAGATCTGGTTGGCCAGCGTGATGAAGGTGTCGAAGTTGCCGATCCCGATGAACGACGGGTTCGTGCGGCTCTGGTTGGCGCCGTCCTTGAGCCCGAGCCGCGGGGTGTTGTTGTAGGGGTGCACCGAGAGGATGTCGAAGCGCGCGCCCGCGGCCTTCATCCCGCGCAGGAAGTCGAGCGGGGTGACGCTGCGCGGCCCGCCCTGCTTGTAGAGCGCCCCGGCCAGGAACCGCGCCTGCGGGATCTGCGGCTTGACCTGGGCGCGCAGGATCTTCAGGAGCGTGGCGTAGTTGCGCGGCGAGACGGCCTTGCCGTTGACGACCTGCGGCCGGAAGGCGAAGTTCGCGTTGGGCTCGTTCCAGGTCTCCCAGAGGACGACGCGGGGGAGGGGCTCCGTCGCGCCCGGCGGGGTGTAGGTGCCCGAGTAGCGCTTGGCCGCCGCGTACACGAAGTCGCGCCAGTACTGGGCCTTGGGCATGTGGGTCTCGATCGCCCGCGTGTTCGAGAGCGACGACGCCCAGACCGGCGTCCGCCAGACCGTGAACAGCACGCGGTCCTGCAGGCCGTGCGCCTTCGCGTTGAGCACGAACGAGTCCGTGGCGCCCCACTGGTAGGCGGGGTCGGCCGGGTCGCGCGGGTTCGCCGGCTTGGTCGGCGCCACGTACTTCCACTGCACGTCCCAGCGCATCATCCCGACGTTGAGCTGGTCGACGTCCGCCCAGAAGGCCGGCCCCTGCGTGGTCACGTAGGTGTTGTCGAGGAAGCCGACCTTCAGCGAGGGCTTGGCACCCGCCACGGCGGGCATCACGGCGAGCGCGAGCGCGGCGAGCGCGATCAGCGCGGCGCGGATGCGGGGGCGGTGGCGTGCGGGCATGCGGGGTCGGCCTTTCGGGGGACGCGGACCGGCCCATCCTGCCACACCCGGGCGCCGGCGAGAAGTGCGATTCGTGACGATGCCGCACACGTGCGCGCTGGTAGGGTTGGCGGCCGTGGCGGGCCGCGTCGTCGTGGTGGGATCGGTGAACGTCGACCTCGTCGTGCGCGTCGCGCGCCTGCCGGCGCCGGGCGAGACCGTCTCGGGCGGCGCCTTCGCCCGCCACGGGGGCGGCAAGGGCGCCAACCAGGCGGCGGCTGCGGCGCGGGCGGGCGCGGCCACGGCGATCGTCGGGCGCGTGGGCGCGGACGCCGACGGCGACGC
>CAIQOY010000120.1 GCA_903873565.1 uncultured Actinomycetes bacterium | reverse complement strand
GCAGCCCGCGCCCTTGTGCACGCCGGGCGCCGCCACCTCGAGGTAGAAGGGCAGCGACTTGGCGATGAAGGCGCGGTCGCCGAAGCGGGGCACGAGCTCGTCGCGCAGCGCGTCCATGCGGGCCGGGTCGCCGGAGACCACGAGCTTGGTGACCGGCCGGTCGAGCCAGGCCGCGAGGTCGCCGACGGCGTTGACGGGGACGCGGGCGCTGGTCGCGTAGCGGCGCGCCTCCTCGTTGTCCTCCGCGACGTAGAAGGCGTCGCCCGTCATCACGTTGAGGTGCTCGCCCGTGGCCTGGATGGCCGCGATGATCTCGCGCGCGTGCTCGGGGTCGAGCTGCTCGTGGTGCAGGACCTCGCCCGTCGAGCGCCGCCCGACGAGCGCGCCCTGGAAGCAGATCACCGGGTCGGCGGCGTCGAGCAGGTCGGCGAAGCGGCAGGCCGACTGGAACATCCGGCCCGTGGCCACCACCACGGGCACGCCCGTGTCCTGCAGCGCCCGCACGGCGGCCTGCGCCGTCGGCAGGAGCTCGGCCTCGTGCACGACGGTGCCGTCGAGGTCGACGAAGACGGCGTCGATCCCGAGCGGGTCGAGCCCGTCGGGAAGGGGCACTACTGGCCGGCGCTCTGCGCCACGTAGGCCGAGACGTTCTTGATGTCGTCCTCGGACAGCTGGCCCGAGAAGGCGGGCATCGCGCCGCGGCCGTTGGTGACGATGTCGAGCACCTGGTCGTAGGACGGCTTCAGCTCGTCGAGGTTGGGGCCGACGTTGCCGGCCGAGCCGGCCGCCGCCAGGGTGTGGCAGCCGCCGCAGCCGCCGGTCTCCCAGACCGCCGCGCCCGCGGCCGCGTCGCCCTCGCCGGCCGCCGCGGCGGTCTCGCCGCCCTCGGCCTCCGCGGTGGTCGCCGCGGCCTCGCCGCCGTCGGCGGCCTCGCCCCCGTCGACCGGGGTGCCGACGGTGCCGGTGCCGATCGTGACCTCGCCGCCGATGGTGCCGGAGGCCTCCGTGTCGCCGCCGCCGCAGGCGGTCAGGACGCCCATGCCGAGGGCGCCGAGGGCGATCAGGATGAGGAGGAGGCGGGGCGTGTGCATGGCGGGTGAGACCTTCTGCTCGGGGGAACGAGTCCCTGCTCTTTCTGCGGGCAGGCTATCACGGACCGGGCCGGGCGGCACGGGGTTTGACACGGGCGCCGAGGGCACCGACGCTACGGGTGTGGATGACGCCGACCGCCGCCTGCTCGACCGCCTGCAGAACGAGCTGCCGCTGGTCGAGCGGCCCTGGGCGGCGCTCGCCGACGAGGTCGGGATGCCGGAGGACGACCTCCTCGAGCGCATCTCGGGCCTGCGCGGCGAGGGGGTCGTGCGGCAGATCTCCGCGATCTTCGACACGCGCCGGCTCGGCTACCGCTCGAGCCTCGTCGCGGCCCGCTCCAAGCCGGGCCAGCAGCAGTTCGCCGCGGACGTCTTCTCCGCCCATCCGGGCGTGACGCACAACTACGAGCGCGAGCACGCCTTCGACCTCTGGTTCACGCTGGCGGTGCCGCCCGACTCGCAGATCGGCCTCGAGGACACGATCGAGCTGCTCGGGCGGATGGCCGACGTCGAGTCGATCCGCCCGCTGCCCGCGCTGCGCTTCTTCAAGATCGGCGTCGACCTCGACATGGTCGGCGGGCGCGACCCGGCCGCGAAGAAGGCGCGCCGCGCGCCCACCCTCGAGGCGCCGTCGCGCCCGGCGACCGATCGCGAGATCGCGGCCGTGCGGGCGCTGCAGCAGGACCTGCCCGCCATCCCCGAGCCGCTGGTGCCGCTGGCCGAGGAGCAGGGCTTCACGGTCGACGAGCTCCTGGCGCTGGGCCGCGAGATGCTCGAGGACGGGCGCATGCGCCGCTTCGCCGCGGTGCTCAACCACCGCAAGGCCGGCTTCCTCCAGAACGGCATGGGCGTCTGGATCGTCGGCGAGGACCGCGTCGAGGAGGCCGGCCGGATCATGGCCGCCTACCGCGGCGTCTCCCACTGCTACGAGCGGCCCGTCTACCCGGACTGGCCGTACCGGCTCTTCTCGATGACGCACGGGCGCGACAAGGAGGAGTGCGAGGCCGTCCTCGCCGCCCTCTCCGAGGAGACCGGGCTCGACGAGTACGCGGTGCTCTACTCCGTCAAGGAGTTCAAGAAGACGCGCCTGCGCTACTTCGACGAGGAGGCGTCCGCCTGGGAGGCGGCGCACCTCGCGCTCGTCTAGAGCCGCGTCTCGTCGACGGTCCAGATCTCGGGCAGCTCGCGGAAGCGCTCGCCGGCGTCGAGCCCGTAGCCGACCACGAAGTCGTCGGGGATCTCGAAGCCCACGAAGCGGATCGGCACGTCGTTGTCGTGGCGGCCGGGCTTCGACAGCAGCGAGCAGACCTCGAGCGAGGCGGGCCGCCGCGTCTCGAGGTTGCGCAGGAGGTACGACAGGGTCAGGCCCGAGTCCACGATGTCCTCGACCACGAGGACGTCCTTGCCGTCGATCGGCGCGTCGAGGTCCTTGAGGATCCGCACGACGCCCGAGGAGCGCGTGCCCATCCCGTACGACGAGATGACCATGAAGTCCATCGTGCAGGGCACCTCGATGGCGCGCACGAGGTCGGCGAGGAAGATGAAGCCGCCCTTGAGGACGCAGGTGATCGTGAGCTCGCGGCCGGCGTACGCCTCGGTGATCTCGCGGCCGAGCGCCGCCACGCGCTCGCGGATCTGCGCCTCCGTCAGGAGCGGCGCGCGCAGCGCGGGGTGGCGGCCGCTCACGCGGCGCCCTCGCGGCGGCCGGCGCCGGGCGGCAGGAAGCGGATCCGGTGAGAGTCGACGTCGGCCATGCCCGCGCCCGGCAGCGTACGGCGCCGGGGGGACGTGCGCAGCGCCTCGACGTCGTCGTGGCCCAGCGTGAGCCCCTGGCGGGCGGCCGCGCGGCGCAGGGCGAGGCGGGCGAGCGCGGGCGGGGCGGCGGCCAAGGGGCCGGTCGGCACGCCGCCGTCGGGGTCGATCAGGCCGTCGGCGAGCTCGTCGAGGAGCGCCCGCTCGTCGTCGGCGAGGAGCGCGGCGCGGGCGAGGTTGCGCTCGGCGCCCGGGTGGGCCTGGGCGAGGGCCGGCAGCACGTCGAGGCGGATGCGGTTGCGGGCCGGCCCGGGCTCCGCGTTGGTCGGATCGTCGCGCCACGTGACGCCGCGCCGCACCAGCTCGCGGCGGACCTCGTCGCGCGAGCAGTCGATCAGGGGGCGCAGCCAGCGCCCGTCGCGCGGCGGCAGGGCGGCCAGCCCGCGCGGCGAGCCGGACGCCGCCAGCCGGTAGAGCACGGTCTCGGCGCGGTCGGACAGCGTGTGGCCCGTGGCGATCGGGTCGTCGCCCGCGTGGGCGAGGGCCGCCGCGCGGCGCGCGTCGCGCAGGCGCGCCTCGAGGTTGCCGCCGGGGGCGACCCGGCCGTCGACGATCGCGAGCGGGGCGCCGAGGCGCTCGGCGAGGGCGCGGCAGGCGTCCGCGTCCGCCGCGGATTCCTCGCCGCGCAGCCCGTGGGCGACGTGCACGGCGTGCACGGCGCAGCCGAGCTCGGCGAGGCTGACGAGCAGCAGGGTGGAGTCGGCGCCGCCCGAGACCAGCGCGGTCACGGGCGCGCCGGGGCCGAGGCCGAGCGCGGCGGCGCGGGCCGCGATGCGGTCGGCGACGTCAGCCGCCACGGGCCGCCAGCCGTCCGGCGTAGGTCGTGCCGACCTCGATGTACTTGGCGTGCAGGGCCTCGCGGCGGTCCTCGTCGCCCGCGGCCTCCGCCTCGGCCATGCCGCGCTTGAGCTCGCGCAGCCGCTCCTCGAAGCGCAGGATCACGGCCTCCTCGCCCGTCAGCTCGCCCTGGCGCCCGGCGAGGGCCATCAGGCGCGGCCGCCAGAGCGGCGCCAGCCGGTCCAGCTCGGGGTGGCCGGGCACGGCGGCCTCGAGCGCGGCGAGGGCGGCAGGGGCGAACGGCCGCAGGGCGTCGGCGGGCAGCGGGTCGAACGGGTCGGCGGCCAGCGCGCCCGTGATCGCCTCGCGCACCGCGTCCCCGGAGAAGTCGAGGGGGTGCCCGTCGGCGCCGACCACGGCGAGGCGGATCAGGCCGCACGCGAAGCCGAGCTCGGCGGGGTCGACCGCGCCGGCGCCGTCGGGCAGCTCGAGCAACTCGGCCATGGCGGCAGTCTGCCACGGCGCGGGGCCGCGCCGCGCCGCGGCTGCGGGGTACCCGGTTGCGGCGCCACCCGCGCGCCGGGTACCCTCACGGCATGGAGGGGACCGGAACGCTCGCGGACATGGCGCTGGAGCGGGTCTTCGGCGTGCCGAAGCCGCTGATCGGCGTCGTGCACCTGCTCGCGCTGCCGGGCTCCCCGGCCTTCGACCGCGAGGCCGGCATGCGCCCGATCGTCGAGGCGGCCCGCCACGACGCGCTGGTCTGCCAGGAGGCGGGCGTCGACGCGATCCTGTTCTGCAACGAGGGCGACCTCCCGTACCGCGTCGAGGTCACGATGGAGCAGGCCACCGCCATGGCCGCCGTGGTCGGCGAGATCGAGCCGGAGATCGAGCGGCCGCTCGGCATCGACATGCTCTGGGACCCGTTCGCGACGCTCGCGGTCGGGCGCGCCGTCGGCGCCCGCTTCGTGCGCGAGGTCTTCGTCGGCGTCTACGAGTCGGACATGGGCCAGCTGCGCCCCGACCCGGGCGCCGCCTTCTCGTACCGCCACTCGATCGGCGCGGACGACATCGCCGTCTTCACGAACCTGACGCCCGAGTTCGCGTCGCCGCTCGGCTCGCGCACCGTCGCCGACCGCGCGCAGGGCGCGCGCTTCTTCGGCTGCGAGGCCGCGCTGATCTCCGGCCCGCGCGCCGGCTCCGCGTTCCGCTTCGCCGA
This sequence comes from uncultured Actinomycetes bacterium, assembly GCA_903873565.1. Classification (GTDB taxonomy): domain Bacteria; phylum Actinomycetota; class Thermoleophilia; order Gaiellales; family F1-60-MAGs149; genus F1-60-MAGs149. The sequence continues at coordinate 397 of CAIQOY010000120.1, read as the reverse complement.
CCTCGAGGAGGCCAAGGCGGCCTGCCCCGACCTGCCGGTGCTGGCCAACACGGGCGTCCGCCACGACACGGCCGAGCGCATCCTCGAGACCGCCGACGGGATCATCGTCGGCACCTCGCTGAAGGTGGACGGCAAGACCGCCAACCGCGTCGACCCCGACCGCGCGCGGCGCATGGTGGAGCTGACGCGGGTGGCCCGCGAGCACCACCTCGAGCGGATCGCCGACGCGCGCGCCTAGCGCCGCGCGGCCTCCGCGTGCGAAGAAGGACGACGTGGAGTACTGGTCGAGCGTCGCCAATCAGCACAGCGAGTACTGGCTGAGCCCCGCGCACCCCGTGGTGCCGCCGACCGCCGCCTCGGCGCGCGCGATCGCCGACGCCTACTGGGTCAGCCTGGT
>CAIQOY010000119.1 GCA_903873565.1 uncultured Actinomycetes bacterium | reverse complement strand
CTCGCCGCCGAGCCCTTCGCGACGCACCGCGAGGCCGACCTCGCCGCCGCGCTCGCCCTGCCCGCCGACGACGCCTGGGCGGTCCTCGCCCAGCTCGACCGCGACGCGGTGATCGCCCGCCTGCCGGGCGGGCTCGCCGTCGACCGCGCCGCCTACGAGCGCGCGGTCGCGCTCGTGCGCGAGCGCTGCGGGGACGGCGGCGCCATCACCCTCGCCGACCTGCGCGACGCCACCGCGTCGTCGCGGCGCGTGGCGCAGGCCCTGCTCGAGCGCATGGATGCGGACCGGATCACGCGCCGCACGGGCGACGAGCGGATCCTGCGCCGCGGCGCGTCCGGGTAGCCGCTACTGGGCGTTGCGGCGCGCGCGGCGCGCCTCGAAGCCCGCGATGAGGGCGAAGATCAGCATGATCAGGACGATCAGGCCGATGAAGAACTCGGTCACGTACTCCTTGTGCCCCTCCATCTCCGCCTCGCTGCCGAACGCGGCGGCGGGGACCAGGAGCAGGAGCAGGAGCGTGAGCGGGAGGACTCGGCGGAGCATCGATCGACCTCGTGTCGTGGGACGTGCCTTCGGGAGCGTACCCCATGCGGCGGGGGTGCGGCGCGTCCGCCGGCGACCGGCGGGGAACCCGCCGTCCTGACGTATCCTGTGGTCTCCGGACGTCAGGAGCAGCATGTCGAAGGTGGCGCAGTTCGAGAAGGGCAAGACGGTCGTGTTCGGGCCGGAGGGCTTCGCGCGCGTCGAGGGCATCGGCGAGCGGGAGATGCTCGGCAAGCGGGTCACGGTCGTGGATCTGTTCGTGCTCGACTCGAAGATGAACGTCACCGTCCCGCTCGAGCGGGCCGTCGAGCGCGGGCTCCGGCCCGTCACCTCGAAGGCCGCCGCCGAGCGCTCCCTCGAGCGCCTCGCCGCCGGTCGCGACGAGCCGATCCCCTGGAACCGCGACGGCCGCCTGCTCAAGGACCGCTTCGCCGAGGGCGAGCTCGACGGCATGGTCGAGGTGCTCGCCTCCCTGATCGACACGCAGGAGGCGCGCAAGCTCAACGACGGCCAGCGCGCGCTTCTCGACAAGGTGCGCAAGGCGTACGCCCGGGAGGTCGGCGAGGCCCTGCGCCTGTCCGAGGACCGGACGTCGGAGCGGATCGACGCCGCGATCGCGCGGCGCACCGGCGCCTAGCCGGACCGCGCGGCGCGGCCTACGCTTCGCCCATGGGCAAGGGCTACGCCGAGGGACCGGCCGTGGAGGCCGCCGAGGAGGCGCGTGAGCGCCTCGCCGAGGGGCCCGCGCCGCGGGCCCTGCCCAAGCGCCGCGCCGTCCTCGGCTGCACGCCGGACGACCCCGCGCCGCACGTGCTCGGCTGGGCGGACGAGGTCGACCAGGAGGCGCTGTTCGCGTCGGGCGCCGCCTGGGGCCTCAGGGTCGTCGTGATCGACGACCCCGCGGGCTAGAGCGCCCAGCCCCCCGCCTCGATCACCGGCACGGCCTTGCCCGCCTTCGTGATGCCGTAGACGTCGAGCTCGTCCGAGCCGATCATCACGTCGACGTGGATGCGGGAGCGGTTGAGCCCGCGGTCGCCCGTCGCCGACGGGTCCTCGACGCGGGTCGCGGAGTAGGCGGAGCCGAGCGCGACGTGCGCGACCGCGTTCTCGTCGAGCAGGGTCGTGTGGTAGACGCGCCCCGTCTGGCCGATCCGCGAGGCGCGGTCGACGAGGGCGATCTCGCCGAGCCGCCCGGCGCCCGCGTCGCGGGCGAAGTAGGCGGCGAGGAAGTCGCGCTGCGCGGGCGTCTTGGCGCGCACCCGCTGCAGCCGCCCGCCCGCGAACTCGGCCTTGATGCCGTCGAACATCCGGCCCTCGAGGGACAGGGGCCGCGTGCAGGTGAAGTGCCCCTCGGCGTCGCGGTAGTCGGGGCTCGCGAAGACCTCCTCGGTCGGGAGGTTCGCGCACCAGGTGCGGCCGTTGACGGACTTCATGTCGGCGGAGACGAAGCGGGTGCCCGGGTCGAGCCCGACCGTGAGGTCGGTGCCGGGCGCGACGAAGCGCATCCGGGCGAAGCCCTTGCGGTTGACCTGCTGGGCGCGGCGGCGCAGGAGCTCGACGTGGCGCTGCCAGGCGTCCGGCGCGTCCGCGTCGGCGATCCGGCAGAAGGCCAGGAGGTCCTTCGCGAGCGCCCGCATCGCGCGCTCGACCGGCAGCTTGGGGTAGACCTGCCGCGCCCAGCCGGGCGCCGGGTAGGCGACCACGCAGAAGCGCGCGCGGCGCGCCGCGACGGCCTTGAGGTACTCCTCGCGCCCGGGGAAGCGCCCCGTCGTCTCGAGCATCGCCCGGCGCGGGTCGAGGCCGTCCATCAGGCCGGGGTCCTCCTCGCCCGCGATCGACACGAGCGACGCGTCGGCGGCGATCAGGTCGCGCATCCGCACGCGGTGCCAGCGCGGGTTCCACGTCAGCGAGTCCGCGTCGCGGGCCCCGACGATGCGGGCGCGGCGGATGCGCGGCTCCACGACCATCGCGTCCACGTGGCGCACGCCCTTCGCGTAGGCCCGCTCGGTGAGCGCGACGATCAGGTCGCGATGGGCGGGCTCGCCGTGGACGGCGAGGACGTCGCCGCGGCGCAGCCGCAGGCACGTGGAGACGACGGCGTCGGCGTAGCGCTCGAGCTCGGCGGGGGTCATGACGGGCATGGCCGCAGCGTACAGGGGCCGAGCGGGGGTGCGCCGGGCGGCCGTGGAGTACCATCCGCCCTGCACCAGACGACGGAGATGCGTTGACCAAGGAAGAGAAGATCGAGGTCGAGGGCGAGGTGACGGAGTCGCTTCCGAACACCATGTTCCGCGTCATGCTCGACAACGGGCATGAGGTGCTCGGCCACATCTCGGGCCGGATGCGGCGCCACTACATCCGCATCCTCCCCGGCGACCGGGTCAAGGTCGAGCTGAGCCCGTACGACCTCACGCGCGGCCGCATCACCTACCGCTACAAGTAGCGGCGGCTACGCGCCGGGCGCGTCCGACGAGAACGCGCCCGCGTCGCCCTCGTCGTCGATGACCACGCGGCGGCGGCCGTTCGGGTCGCGCGCGGGCGGGTCCGCGGCAGGAACCGGCACCGGTTCGGGGTCGGCCGCGACGGCCGCATCGGCCTCCGGCTTGGGGGCCTTCGGCCGGCGCCCGCGGCGCGCGGGCCGGGCCGGGCGCTTGCCGTCGACCGGATCGGCCGG
>CAIQOY010000118.1 GCA_903873565.1 uncultured Actinomycetes bacterium | reverse complement strand
GGCCACCGCGGCCTGATCGCCAACCCCAACTGCTCGACGATGCAGCTGATGCCGGTCGTGCGGCCCGTCCGCGACGCCGCCGGGCTCGAGCGCCTGACCGTCGCGACCTACCAGGCCGTCTCGGGCACGGGCCAGGCCGCGATCGACGCGCTGCTCGAGGAGTCGCGCGAGGCCCTCGCCGGCGACCCCGACCCCGCGCCGCGGCAGTACCCGAAGCCGATCGCCTTCGACGTCCTCCCCGTCGCCGGCTCGTTCTCCGGCGACGAGGGCTACACCGACGAGGAGCTCAAGCTCGTCAACGAGTCGCGCAAGATCCTCGACCTGCCCGGCCTGCGGGTGTCGGCGACCTGCACCCGCGTCGCCGTGGTCAACGGCCACTCGGAGGCCGTCTGGATCGAGACCTCGGAGCCGCTCTCACCGGAGGCGTTCCGGGAGCTGCTCGAGGCCGAGCCGGGCGTGACCGTGATCGACGACCCCGCCCAGATGGCCTACCCGACGGCCCGCCAGGCCTCGGGCCGCGAGGGCGTCCTCGTCGGCCGCATCCGCCGCGACCTCGGCGCCCCCAACGGGCTCGCCTGCTGGGTCGTCGCCGACAACCTGCGCAAGGGCGCGGCGTCGAACGCGGTCGACATCGCCGCGATCCTGCTCGCCTCCTAGCCCCTAGCGCGCGGGCACGCGGCTGCGGCGGCGCTCGCGCACGTACGCGCGCGCCCGCTCCACGAGCCCCTCGGCGGCGACGGGCACCGTCACGAGCCCGCGCAGGTCGAGGCGCAGCAGCGCCACCTCGCCATCCTCGCGGATCGCCGCGAAGCCGATGTCCTCGAGGGCGGCCCGCGGCAGCGGCACGAGGTGCGGGGCGCCCGGCCGCTCGACGTGGGTGGCGAAGGCCTCCAGCGCGATCAGGCCGCGGTCGCGCGTCTCGCCGGCGACCGCGAGGAGCAGGCGCTGCAGGACCCACGGGCCGGCCTCCGGCTCGACCAGCGCGCAGGTGACGAGCACGGCGTCCGCCGACGGCGGCCCGGCGGGCAGGCGCCGCGCGTGCCGGAAGGCCTCCACGGGCCCGTACTGCACGAGCCCGAGCGTGCGGCCCGTGTCGTCGTCGGCGTACAGCATCCCCCACGCCCCGAAGCGCCCCTCGACGCCCTCCGCCCAGCGCCCCTTGTCGACGCCGCCCTGCCACCACGTGCAGGCGCGGCAGGGGGCCGGCGCGTCGTGGAGCGAGGCCCGCACGAGATGCCCGATCGCCATGCCCGGATCCTAGGCCGCCCGCGGCCCCGGCCGCTACCCGGCCGCGAGCTCGAGCACCGGCACCTCCGGCCGGGCGAGGATCCGGAACGGCACGAAGGTGGTGCCGACGCCGCGCGTCACGTGCAGGGTGGCGTCGCCCCGCCGGAAGACCCCGTCGCGGTAGGCCTGGCCGAGCTGCGAGAGGCGGATCCGGCCGGTCGGCCAGGGCACGCAGATCTGCCCGCCGTGGAGGTGCCCGGCGAGCACCACGTCGCGGGCGCCCGCGGGCGCCTCGTCGAAGACGTCCGGGTAGTGCGAGAGCACGAGGTGCAGGTCGGCGTCGGCGACCGGCCACGGCGCCTCCAGCGGCCGGCCGAGCGGGGTCGCGAAGCTCGGCCGCTCCTGCCGGCGCGGCTCGATGCCGCTGATCGCGATGCGCGCGCCGTCGCGCTCCACGAGCGCGGTCTCGTCGCGCAGCAGGCGCACGCCCGCGGCCGCGTAGTCGGGCACGTCGCCGGCCCTGGACAGCGGGTCGCGCGAGTGGCCGAGGTCGTGGTTGCCGAGGATCGCCCACACGCCGAGGGGC
>CAIQOY010000117.1 GCA_903873565.1 uncultured Actinomycetes bacterium | reverse complement strand
CTCGCCGCCGAGCGCCATCACGAGCGCGAGCAGGGTCGAGCGCGGCAGGTGGAAGTTGGTGACCAGCGCGTCCACCGCCCGGAAGCCGTACCCGGGCTGGATCAGGAGCGCGGTGCGGCCCGCGTCGGGCGCCGCCGGGTCCGCGATCGTCTCGAGGACGCGCACGGCGGTGGTGCCGATGGCGACCACGCGCCCGCCGGCCGCGCGGGCCGCGGCGATGCGGGCCCGAGCCGCGGGGTCGACGGCGTAGCGCTCGGAGTGCATGACGTGGTCGTCGAGGTCCTCGGCCTGCACCGGCCGGAAGGTGTCGAGCCCGACCTGCAGCTCGACCTCCTCGACCGCGCAGACCGCGCGCACGCGCGCCAGCAGCTCGGGCGTGAAGTGGAGCCCCGCGGTCGGCGCCGCCGCCGACCCCGGTCGGGCCGCGTAGACCGTCTGGTAGCGCTCGGGGTCCCGGAGCGGCGTGCCGATGTAGGGCGGCAGGGGCATCTCCCCCGCCCGCTCCAGCGCCGCCTCGAGGGGGCCGTCCGCATGCAGGCGCACGACGGCCTCGCCCGCGTCGCGCCGCTCGACCACCTCCGCCTCGAGGCCGTCCCCCGCGAGGCGCTCGCCGATCCGGAGCCGCCGGGCGGGGCGCACCAGCGCCTCCCAGTCGCCGTCGGCCCGCGCCTCGAGCAGGAGCACCTCCGCGGCGCCGCCGGTGGCGCGGCGCAGCCGCAGGCGGGCCGGGATCACCCGCGTCGTGTTGAGCACCACCACGTCGTCGGGGCGCAGGAGCTCCGGCAGGTCCCGGAAGGCGCGATCGGAGAGCGCGCCGGAGGCGCGGTCGACGACGAGCAGGCGGCTCGCGTCGCGCGGCTCGACCGGCTCCTGGGCGATCAGCTCGGGCGGCAGGTCGTAGTCGAGGTCGTCGAGGCGCACCCCCGGACCGTACCCGCTCCCGGTCCCGCGGTATCCTGCCGGCCGTGGAGGGCACGTCGACCGGCACCTTCTCCGCGCGCTTCGAGCGGATCGCGGAGTCCGAGCGCTTCCAGAACGCGATCATCGCGGTGATCCTGCTCAACGCGGTCGTGCTCGGCATCGAGACCTTCGACGGCGCGGTGGAGCGCTACGGGACGCAGCTCGAGGCCCTCAACAACCTCTTCACCGCGATCTTCATCGTCGAGCTCGCCGTCCGCCTGATCGCCTGCGGCACGAGGCCCCAGCGCTTCTTCCGGTCGGGCTGGAACCTGTTCGACTTCGCGATCATCGCCGCCCTCTTCATCCCCGGCGTCCGCGAGAACGCGGCGCTGCTGCGGATCCTGCGGCTCCTGCGCGTCGCGCGCCTGCTCAAGTCCCTGCCCGACGTGCGCGTGCTCCTGCGGGGCGCCACGCGCGCGATCCGCCCCGCAACGGGGCTCGCGATCATCACGGGGCTCCTGGTCTTCCTCTACGGCATGGTCGGCTGGACGCTCTTCGCCGAGGTCGACCCCGCCAACTGGGGCAACATCGGCCTCGCCAGCCTGACCCTGTTCAGCATCCTCACCCTCGAGGGCTGGAACACGCTGTTCGCGACGGTGTTCGCGGCGCGCCCGCTCGCGTCGCTCCTGTTCTTCCTCTCGTTCATCCTGATCGGGACCTTCGTCGTCCTCAACCTGCTGCTCGGGATCATGATCGGCAGCCTCGAGGAGGTGCGCGAGGAGGAGCGCATCCGCGCCGGCGGCGACACCGCCGACATCGAGGGCCGGATCCGGGACCTGCGGGAGGCGCTGGACGCGGTCGAGCACAGCCTGCGCGTCGACCGCGAGCGGCGCGGGGGCTGACCTAGTCGAGCAGGCTCGGCAGGCCGGGATCAGCCGGCATGCCCGTCAGCTCGCGCCCGCGCTCCGTCAAGACGCGCCCGCGCGCGGTGCGCTGGATCAGGCCCCGCTGGATCAGGTACGGCTCGTAGACCTCCTCGAGCGTGCCCGCGTCCTCGCCGAGCGCGACGGACAGCGTGTTGAGGCCGACGGGCCCGCCCCCGAAGCGCTCGGCCACGGCCCGCAGGTACTCGCGGTCGGCGCGGTCGAGGCCGTCCTCGTCGACGCCGAGCAGCTCGAGCGCCTCGAGCGCGCCGCCGCGGTCGACCAGCGCCCAGCCGCGCACCTGCGCAACGTCGCGGACGCGCCGGAGGATGCGGTTGGCGACGCGCGGCGTGCCGCGGGAGCGGCGCGCGATCTCGCCGGCCGCGTCCTCGTCGAGGTCGACGCCGAGGATGCCGGCCGAGCGGCGGATGATCAGCATCAGCTCCTCGGGCACGTAGTACTCGAGGCGCAGCGAGATCCCGAAGCGGTCGCGCATCGGCGTGGTCAGGAGGCCCGCGCGCGTCGTGGCCCCGATCAGGGTGAAGGGCGCGAGGTCGAGGCGCAGGGTGCGCGCGCCGGGGCCCTGCCCGATCACGATGTCGATCGCGCCGTCCTCCATGGCCGGGTAGAGCAGCTCCTCGATCGCGCGCGGCAGCCGGTGCACCTCGTCCACGAAGAGGATGTCGCGCGGCTCGAGCGCGGTCAGGATCGAGGCGATGTCGCCCTTGCGCTCGAGCGCCGGCCCCGAGATCGTGTGGATGCGGCTGCCCATCTCGATCGCCACGATGTGCGCGAGGCTGGTCTTGCCGAGGCCGGGCGGCCCGGCCAGGAGCACGTGGTCGCAGGGCTCGCCGCGCCCGCGCGCCGCGGCCACGAAGGTCTCGAGCTGGCGCACGGCGTGCTCCTGCCCGACGAACTCCTCGAGCCGCTGGGGCCGCAGGCCGCCCTCGGCCTCCTGCTCGCCGGGCTCCTCCTCCCCGTCGATCAGCCGGTGCGGGTCGTCCGTCATCCGCGGCCCCCGCCGAGCGCCACGAGGCCGGCCTTGACGCGCTCCTCGGTCGTGCCCTCGGCGCCCGCGAGCGCCGCCTCGGCGTCCGCCGGGGCGTAGCCGAGCGCGACGAGGGCGTCGCGTGCCTCGCGGTGGGGGTCCGCGGGGGCGGCCGGAGCGCCCGGGGCGGCCGGGGCGCCGGCGCCCGCGCCGTCGATCCGGTCCTTCAGGTCCAGGCAGATCCGCTCGGCCGTCTTCTTGCCGACGCCGCTGACGCTGGAGAGGAGCGCGACGTCGCCCAGGAGCACCGCGCTCTCGATGCGGTCGGGGGCGTGCGCCGAGACGATCGCCAGCGCCAGCTTCGGCCCCACCCCGTTGACGCCGATCAACAGGCGGAAGATGCGGCGCTCGGCCTCGCTGCCGAAGCCGAACAGCTGGAGGGCGTCCTCGCGCACGTGCAGGTAGGTCGGCACCGCGACCTCGGCGCCGGGCTCGCAGCGGGCGAGCGCCCCCAGCGTGGCGGTCAGCTCGTAGCCGACCCCGCCGACGTCGACGACGACGGTGTCGCCCTCGCGGTCGGCGACGACGCCGCGGACGTGGCCGATCACCCGCGCACCCCGGCGGCGCGCAGCCTCTGCGCGAGCGGCCCCTGGCCCGCGTGGCAGATCGCGGCCGCGAGGGCGTCGGCGGCGTGGTCGGGCGAGGGCGGCTCCGCCAGCCCGAGGACGGCGCCCACCATCAGCTGGACCTGGCGCTTGTCCGCGCGGCCGTAGCCGGAGACGGCGGTCTTGATCTGGGAGACCGTGTACTCGGCGACGGCGATGTGGCGCAGGCCGGCCATGGTCAGGGCCGCCCCGCGCGCCTGCCCGACGGCGAGGGCGGTGCGCGGGTTGCCGCCGACGTAGACCTCCTCGACGGCCACCGCATCCGGCTGGAAGCGCTCGAGCAGCCCGTCGAGGGCGCGCGCGATCACGGCGAGGCGCTCCTCGGGCGGGGTGTGGGCGTCGGTGCGGATGCAGCCGTAGTCGACCGACCGGAGCCGGCTTCCCTCCGCGCTGACGACGCCCCAGCCGGTCGCCGCCGTGCCCGGGTCGAGCCCGAGGATCACCATGGACTGAGTCTACGAAGGACCCCGGTCGCCGCACCGGTGCCGTACCATGCGCCGCATGGCCGAGCGTCCCCCGCGTCGGATCGCCTTCATCGAGCGCCACCCCCGCTGGTGGCCGGACGTCGAGGCGGCCGCGGAGGAGCTCGTGCGCGCCACCGGGCGCGACGGCACCTTCCTGCTCGTCGACGGCGAGGGCGAGTGGGAGGCGGTCTGCGTCGAGGTCGGCGACGACCAGCCCGCCGCCCGCTGGATCGAGACCCGCACCCTGCCCGCCGGCGAGTGGGCCGTCTCCACGGTGGACGGCCGCCCCGCCGAGCGGCTGCGCGAGCGCGCGGACGGGCGCCCCGCGTGGCTGGCCCGCGCCGAGGAGGCGCCGACCGGCGAGGGCGAGTACGAGCCCGGCGGCGAGACCTTCGGGCTGTCGACGCGCCTCGGCGAGCATGCGGGCCTGCGGCGGATCGGCGTCAACGTCGACGTCGTGCGCCCCGGCGAGCGCTCCACGAAGTTCCACTGGCACCACGAGGAGGAGGAGTGCTTCCTCGTCCTCTCCGGCGGCGGCATCCTGATGGTCGGCGACGAGGCCTTCCGCGTCGGCCCGGGCGACTTCTTCGCGAAGCGCGAGGGCCCCGAGCGCCCGCACCAGTTCGTCAACGACACCGACCAGGACCTGCGCATCCTGACCATCGGCGAGCACCGCGGGGACCAGGCCGAGTACCCGGCCGCGCCGTGGCAGCCGGGCGACCCGCCGCCCGCGGCCCGCTAGCGGGAGCCGGCCAGCGCCGCGAGGCGCTCGAGCAGGAGCGCCCGGAAGCGCTCCGCGTCGACGTCGACCGCCCAGTGCGCGTTCGGGTGGCCGCCGAAGACGCCGAGCCGGTCCACGAGCGTGGCGCCGCGGGCGGGCCCGAACGAGGTGTCGACGTCGACGTGGCAGTGGGCGAGCTCGAGCAGCGTCGGGTCGATCAGGTGCGCGACCGCGAGGGCGTCGTGCTGGAACACGACCTCCTCCCCGTACCAGTCGACGTGCTTGCGCATGTAGAAGCGCAGCATCCCGCTGAGCGGGCCGCCGAGCACGGGCAGGGCCGCGATCGCGTCGATGTCGGCCGTGCCGAGCCGGGCCCGGCGGGTGACGTCGAGCCCGACGAGGACCGGGTCGTGGGCCGACGCGACGACCCGCGCCGCGGCCTCCGGGTCGTACCAGACGTTGAACTCCGCGTAGGGCGACATGTTGCCGCCCGTGGCCGCGCCGCCCATCACCACGACGCGGCGCAGCGCCTGGAAGGCCTCGGGCCGCAGCGCCGCGAGCAGCGCGACGTTGGTCAGGGGGCCGACCGCGCAGAGCGTCACCTCGCCGGGGCGCTCGAGGGCGAGCCGCGCGATCAGGTCGACCGCGTGCTCCGGCCCGGGGCCGCGCGAGGGGTCCGGCAGGCCCGATCCGTCGAGGCCCGACTCGCCGTGGGTCTCCTTGGAGTCGTCGACCGGCAGGTGCACGAGGCTGCGCTCAGCGCCGCGGCCGACCGGCAGGTCGGGACGGCCGGCCAGGTCGAGGACGCGCAGGGCGTTGGCCGTCGTGCTGGCCAGCGGCACGTTGCCGGCCACCGTGGTCACGGCCAGCAGGTCGAGCTCCGGGCTCGCGAGCGCGAGCAGGATCGCCACGGCGTCGTCGATCCCCGGGTCGCAGTCGAGGATGACCGGGGCGGCCACGGCGGCGCTACTGCTCGGCGAGGACCGCGTCGGGGATCTCGGCGTCGAAGACGACGTCCTGGACGTCGTCGTCGTCCTCGAGGGCGTCGACGAGCTTGAGCAGCTTGCGCGCCTCCTCGTCGTCGATGTCCGGGGCCTGCTTGGGCACCAGCGTCAGCTCGGCGCTGGCGATCGCGTAGCCGCCGGCCTCGAGCGCGTCGCGGACGGCGCCGAGCGCGGCCGGGTCGGTGGTGACCGTGTAGGCCCCGTCGTCGCCGTCGGCGTCCTCGGCGCCCGCGTCGGCCGCGGCCAGCAGCAGCTCATCGCCGTCGGCCACGCCCTCCAGCGCGATCAGGCCCTTCTTGTCGAACTTCCAGGCCACGGAGCCCGGGTTGCCGAGCGAGCAGCCGGCCTTGGTGAAGATGCTGCGCACGTTGGCCGCCGTGCGGTTGCGGTTGTCCGTCAGCGCCTCGATGACCAGCGCCGCGCCGCCCGGGCCGAAGCCCTCGTAGACCACCGTCTCGTAGTGCTCGCCCTCGCCGCCGCCGGCGCCCTTCTGGATCGCGCGCTCGATGTTGTCCTTGGGCAGCGAGTAGGCCTTGGCCTTCGCGATCGCGTTGGCGAGCGCCGCGTTGCCGTCGGGATCGGGACCGCCCTCCTTGGCCGCGACCATGATCGCGCGCGAGAGCTTCGAGAACATCTGGCCGCGCTTCTTGTCGGTCGCGGCCTTCTTGTGCTTGATGGTGGACCACTTGGAATGGCCGGACATCGCGGGTCCTCCGTGGGGGTCAGGAAGCCACGCCCGCGAGGAAGCGGGCGTGCAGCCGGTCGTCGCCGGTCAGCTCGGGGTGGAACGTCGCCGCCATGATAGGGCCGGAGCGCACGCAGACGGGCTCCCCGTCGAGCTGGGCGAGCACCTCGACGCCCTCGCCCGTGCGGGTGATGCGCGGGGCGCGGATGAACACGCCGCGCATCGGCACCGCCTCGTCGGCCAGCTCGAGGTCGGCCTCGAACGACGACACCTGGCGGCCGTAGCCGTTGCGCCGCGCCGTCACGTCGAGGGCCGCGAAGGTGCGCTGGCCCTCGACCCCGTCCTCGAGGTCGCGGGCGAGCAGGATCAGCCCGGCGCAGGTGCCGAGCACCGGCGTCCCGCCGGCGATCGCCGCCTGCAGGGGCTCGCGCAGGCCGCTGGAGCCCAGCAGGAGGTCCATGGTGGTCGACTCGCCGCCCGGCAGGACCAGCGCGTCGACCCCCGCGAGGTCCGCGGGGGTGCGCACCTCGACCGCGTCGGCGCCCAGCCGCGCGAGCGCCTGGACGTGCTCCCGGAAGGCGCCCTGCAGGGCGAGCACGCCGACGCGCGGCGCGCTACCAGCCACGTCCGGCGAGCAGCTCCGCCTCGGGGATCGACTTCGCGCTGCGGCCGACCATCGCCTCGCCGAGGCCCTTCGAGACCTCCGCGATCTTGGCGGCGTCCTCGAAGTGCGTGACGGCCTCGACCACCGCGCGGGCGCGCTTGGCCGGGTCGCCGCTCTTGAAGATGCCCGAGCCGACGAAGACGCCGTCGGAGCCGAGCTGCATCATCAGCGCCGCGTCCGCCGGGGTGGCGACGCCGCCCGCGGTGAACAGCACGACGGGCAGGCGGCCGAGCCGCGCGGTCTCCTGGACCAGCGCGAGCGGGGCCTGCAGCTCCTTGGCGCGCGTGTACAGCTCGTCCGGGTCCATCGCCTGGAGGGCGCGGATCTCGCCGGTGATCGAGCGGATGTGGCGGACCGCCTCGACGACGTCGCCGGTGCCGGCCTCGCCCTTCGAGCGGATCATCGCCGCGCCCTCGCCGATCCGGCGCAGCGCCTCGCCGAGGTTCGTCGCGCCGCAGACGAAGGGCACGTTGAACTTCCACTTGTCGATGTGGTGCGCCTCGTCGGCCGGGGTCAGCACCTCGGACTCGTCGATGTAGTCGACCTCGAGGCTCTCGAGGACCTGCGCCTCGACGAAGTGGCCGATGCGGGCCTTCGCCATCACGGGGATGGAGACGGCCTCCTGGATGCCGATGATCATCTCCGGATCCGACATGCGGGCGACGCCGCCGTCGGCGCGGATGTCGGCGGGCACGCGCTCGAGCGCCATGACGGCGCACGCGCCCGCATCCTCGGCGACCTTGGCCTGCTCGGCGTCGACGACGTCCATGATGACGCCGCCCTTCAGCATCTCCGCCAGACCGCTCTTGACGCGTGGGGTGCCCTGCTCGGCCATGTCCTTCACCTCGTGGACGGGACTCGGATGGCCGCGTGCCGCGGCCGGTGGACCTGCATCGTACGGCACCCGCGGCGTTTCCGTCGGCGGATCCGCGGTCGGGGGCCGTGCTTGACGGATCCCCGCAAATTGCTAATCTGCCGCACGCGAACCATCACGAGTCGCCGAGGGACCTGGCCCGACGACGCGACAGCAACCGGGGCGCCGCCCGTCAGGTGCTACATCCAGCGCAGACCCGACCACAGTCCCGGGCGGGCGAGCGGAAGATGGCCAGCCGTCGTCGCGGACGAAGCCGCGGCGCCGCCGCCCCGGGGAACCCCGAGGCGACCCCCCTACCGGGACGCGACGCCGACAGGCAAGGAGACGACCGCACGATGAGCACCCACAAGCCCGAGACCCTCGCGCTGCACGCGGGGCAGAGCCCGGACCCGACGACGAAGGCCGTCGCCGTCCCGATCTACCAGACGACGAGCTACGAGTTCAACGACGCGCAGCACGCCGCCGACCTGTTCGCCCTGGCCGTGCCGGGCAACATCTACACGCGCATCATGAACCCGACCTGGGACGTGATGGAGCAGCGCATCGCCGCCCTCGAGGGCGGCATCGCCGCCTGCGCGATCGCCTCCGGCCAGGCCGCCGTCACCTACTCGGTGCTCAACGTCTGCCGCGCCGGCGACAACATCATCAGCGTCTCGACCCTCTACGGCGGGACCTACAACCTGTTCGCGCACACGCTGCCGCAGTACGACATCGAGGTGCGCTTCGCCGACCCCGACGACCCGTCGCAGGTCGCCGCGCTGGTCGACGACAAGACCCGCCTCGTGTTCGCCGAGACCGTCGGCAACCCGCGCATCAACGTCGTCGACATCGCCGCCTGGGCGGACGCCGCGCACGCGCAGGGCCTGCCCCTCGTCGTCGACAACACGATGGCCACGCCGATCCTGGCCCAGATCATCGGCCAGGGCGCCGACATCGTCGTGCACTCCGCCACCAAGTACATGGGCGGCCACGGCACCACGATCGCCGGCGTGATCGTCGACGCGGGCAAGTTCGACTGGGTCGCGAACGCCGAGCGCTTCCCCGGCCTGACCAAGCCCGACCCGTCCTACCACGGCGTCGTCTGGTCGGACGCCCTCGGCCCCGCGGCCTACATCGGCCGCATCCGCACCGTGCTCCTGCGCAACACGGGCGCGGCGCTGTCGCCGTTCAACGCGTTCCTGATCCTGCAGGGCCTCGAGACCCTGCCGCTGCGGATCGAGCGCCAGTCGGCGAACGCGCTGGCCATCGCCACGCACCTCAAGTCCCACCCCGACGTCGCCTGGGTCAACTACCCCGGCCTCGAGGACGACGCCTACCACGCCACCGCGGTCAAGGTCCTCGACCAGGGCAAGGGCTTCGGCGGCATCCTCTCGTTCGGCGTCAAGGGCGGCCGCGACCAGGGCCGCAAGTTCATCGAGGCGCTGGAGATCTTCACGCACCTCGCGAACATCGGCGACGCGCGCTCCCTGGCCATCCACAACGCGTCGACCACGCACTCCCAGCTCAACGACGAGGAGCTCGCGGCGGCCGGCGTCGGCCCGGACATGGTGCGCCTGTCCATCGGCATCGAGAACGTCGCCGACCTGATCGCCGACATCGACCAGGCCCTGGCGGCCTCGAAGTAGGGACCGTGGGGGCCGCCGACGACACGCGGCGCTCCCTCGGGCTCGTCGAGACGCAGCGGGTCGTCCTCTACACGGAGGACGACCCGCTCGTCCTCGACTCGGGCGAGACCCTCGCGCCCGTCGAGGTGGCGTACGAGACGTACGGGGAGCGCGCACCCGGCGACGGCAACGTCGTCGTGGTCTGCCACGCCCTGACGGGCGACGCCCACGCGGCCGGCCACCACGGCGACCCCACCCGCCCCGGCTGGTGGGACACGCTGATCGGCCCCGGCAAGCCGGTCGACACGGACCGCCTGTTCGTGGTGTCGGCGAACCTGCTCGGCGGCTGCCAGGGCACGACGGGCCCCTCCTCGACCGATCCGGCCACGGGCGAGCCGTACGGCCTGCGCTTCCCCCTCTTCACCGTCTCCGACCTCGTGCGCGTCCAGCGGCGCCTCCTGGCCCACCTCGGCATCGAGCGCGTGCTGGCCGCGATCGGGGGCTCGCTCGGCGGCATGCAGGTCCTGCAGTGGGCGCTCGACCACCCCGACGAGCTCGCGAACGGGATCGTGGTCTGCGCGACCGCGCGGCTGTCCGCCCAGAACATCGCCTTCAGCGCCGTCGCCCGCGCCGCGATCATGAACGACCCCGACTTCCAGGACGGCGACTACTACGGCACGGGCCGGGGCCCCGACCACGGCCTCTCCGTGGCGCGGATGATGGCCCACATCACGTACCTGTCGGAGGAGTCGATGCGGCAGAAGTTCGGGCGCCGCATCCAGGACCGCGACGAGCCGCGCTTCGACCTCGGCGTCGACTTCCAGGTCGAGTCGTACCTGCAGCACCAGGGCAAGACGTTCCTCGACCGCTTCGACGCCAACTCCTACCTGTACCTGACGCGGGTCATGGACTACTTCGACCCGTTCCAGGACGCCGACCTCGTGCGCGAGCGCCTCGCCCGCTGCGGGACGCGCTTCCTCGTCCTGTCGTTCGACACCGACTGGCGCTTCGACACCTCGCACTCGAAGCACATCGTGCGCACCCTGACCGCCCACCGGGTGCCCGTCACCTTCCGCGAGATCTCGTCGCCGCACGGCCACGACTCGTTCCTGCTCGAGGTCCCCGACTACCACCGCACGGTCGCGGCCTACCTCGACCGCGCGCTCGCCGAGGCCCGCTGATGCGCCCCGACCTCGACGTCATCGCGTCCCTGGTGCCGCCGGGCGCGCGCGTGCTCGACCTCGGCTGCGGCGACGGCGCCCTGCTCGAGGAGCTGATGCGGCGCGGCAACGACGTGCTCGGGGTGGAGATCTCCGACGACGGCGTGATGGCCTGCATGGGCCGCGGCGTGCCCGTCCTGCAGGACGACATCGACCAGGGCCTCGACGACCTCGCCGACGACGCCTTCGACGTGGTGGTGATGTCGCTGACCCTGCAGGCCGTCCACCGCCCGGCCCTCGTCCTGCGCGAGATGGCCCGCGTCGGCCGGCGCAGCATCGTCTCCTTCCCGAACTTCGGGCACTGGCGGCTGCGCGCGCAGCTCGCCGCCAAGGGGCGCATGCCCGTCTCGCCGCTCCTCCCCTACGCCTGGCACGAGACGCCGAACATCCGGCTCTGCTCGATCACCGACTTCGAGGCGCTGGCGCGCGCCGAGGGCCTGCGGGTCGAGCAGCGGATCCTCCTCGACGAGGGCGGCAGCCCCGTCGGCGGCCTCGCCGAGCGCTCCCCCAACCTGCTCGCGGCGGGCGTCGTCTACCTGCTCGGCCGCTAGGCCACGGGCGCGCCGAGCTCGGCCGCGGGGTCCGCGTCGAGCAGCAGCACCGTCCCGTCGGCCTGGATCGAGCCGAGCAGCAGGAACTGGCTCTCGAAGCCCGCGATGCGGCGCACGCCGAGGTTGACGCAGCCGACGACGCGCCGCCCGAGCAGCTCGTCGGGCGCGTAGTTCGTGACCTGCGCGCTGGTCCAGCGCTCGCCGAGCGCGGGCCCGAAGTCGACGCGGATCCGCCAGGCCGGCTTGCGGGCCTCCGGGAAGGGCAGCACCTCGCGCACCTCCCCCACCCGCATGTCGACCGCGGCGAACGCCTCCACCGGGATGTCGGGCCGGGACTCCACGCGCGGCACTCTAGGCCAGGACGCAGGCGGTACGCTGCCGCCCATGGAGCGCAGCGCGATCGTGATCGGGGCCGGCCTCGCCGGCCTCACCGCCGCCGACCGGCTCGTGGCCGCAGGCTGGGACGTGACGGTCCTGGAGGCCCGCGATCGCGTCGGCGGGCGCACCTGGTCGGACCACGCGGCCAACGGCGCGCGGATCGAGCGCGGCGCCGAGTGGGTCGAGGAGCCCCAGCACGAGCTGATCGCCCTCTGCGGCCGCTTCGGGATCCCGCTCGTGCGGGCCGGCATGAGCTACCACGACCGCCGCCCGATCGGCGGGCCGCCCGTGCCCCAGGATGAGATCAGCGCCGGCCGCGCCGCCGTACGCGCCCTGCTCGCCGACCTCGGCGACGGCGCGGCGGACCTCTCGGTAGCCGACGCCCTCGCGCGCCTCGACGTCGCCGACGGCGTGCGCACCGCCTTCCGGGCGCGCCTCGAGTGCACGGCCGGCACGCCGGCGGCGGAGCTCTCCGCGACGCACCTCGCGATGCTCGCGGACGCGCCCGAGGCGGCCGACTCCCTGCGCATCGGCACGGGGTCCGACGCCCCGGCGCGCGCCCTCGCGGACCACCTCGGCGCGCGGGTGCGCCTCGGCGAGCCCGTCACCGCCCTCGCCGTCGACGCCGACGGCGCGCGCTGCTCGACCGCGGTCGGGACGTACGCGGCGGACCGGCTCGTGCTCGCCGTGCCGCTGGCCCTCCTCGGCGACGAGCCCTTCGCCGCGGTGCTGCCCGCGCCGGTCCGCGAGGCCGTGGGGGCGTTCGGGGTCGCGCAGGCGGCCAAGCTGTTCGCGCCGCTGACCGGTGACGTGGAGCCGCAGGCCCACCTCGACGTGCACCGCGACTACTGGGTCTGGGCCGCCGACGCGGGCGAGGCGGGCCTGCGCCCCGTGCTCTCCGCGTTCGCCGGCTCCATGCCGATGCTCCAGCGGCTCGGCGTGGACGAGGGCCCGGAGGGCTGGGCCGAGCGGATCGGCGAGATGCTCCCGGACCTGCCGGTCGACCTCGCGGCCGCGGAGGTGCAGACGTGGCACGACGACCCCTACGCGCGCGGCGTCTACAGCTGCGTGCCGCCGGGCTCGCGGCCGGACGGCGACGCGCTGCGGCGCGCCCACGGGCCGCTCGTCCTGGCCGGCGAGCACACCGACGACGTCTGGTCGGGCTACATGGAGGGCGCGATCCGCAGCGGCATCCGCGCGGCGCACCTGACGGACCCGGCGCTGCCGCCGCCCGCGCCGGCATCGCACTAGGGACCCGGCTCAGCCGAAGGCGCGCTCGAAGACGGATGCGGCCTCGGCGATGCAGGCGGCGTCCGCGCGCGGACGCGCCGCCGCCGCCGCGCCGGCGCTGAAGCCGACGACGACCGGCACCCCCCACGAGCCCCGTCAGGTCGTACCACTCCGCCCAGCGCCGCGCCGGGCCGCCGACGATGCCCAGCACCTGCGCCTGGGGCCACCAGCGCTCGGGGTACTGCAGCACCACCTTCTCGAGCGACCCCATCGCGAGGCCGTCGATCGCGCGGCGCACCGGGGCCGGGAGCGGCACGACCGCGAGCGTCCCCCGCTGCAGGACGCCGAGCGGCACCGCGACCACCACGACGTCGGCCGCCAGCACCCCGCCGGCGCGCAGGCCGACCGCGAACCCGCCCCCGTCACGGGCTCGCACGGACCGCACCGGCGACCGCAGGCGCACGTCGAGGCCCTGCGCCAGCTGCTCGGGCACCACCGCGTAGCCGCCCCGCACGAGCGCATCGCCGCCGACCTGCTCGTCGCCCTCGTACAGGGCGCGCGCCCCGAGCCGTGCCGGATCGAGGCCGTACTCCTGCGTCAGCGCGGTCTCCACCGCCCAGCGGTCGACCGCCGTCGGGCGCACGCCCGCGGCGCTGAGGACGTCCTGCGCCGAGTCGACGACGGGGTAGGGGCGCGAGGCCATGCGCTCCATCGCGCGGCCCACGCGTGCCTCGGCGGCATCGACGCCCGCCGGCTCGGCCCCCGAGAGGCCGTGGACGACCTGGTCGTCGTAGTCCGTGGGCACCAGCGTCGCGCCCCCGCTGCGCACGAGCCGCGTGATCGGGTTGCCGCGCACCCCGTGGACCCACGCCGCGCCGAGCTCGACCGGCACGCCCCACGAGCGGTCGGTGCAGACGCGCCCGCCGATCCGGTCGCGGGCCTCGAGGACCGTCACGACCGCGCCGGCGCCCCGCAGGGCATCCGCGGCGGCGAGGCCGGCGACGCCGGCGCCGACCACGACCACCGCGTCGCCCTGGACGCCGCCGCGGCGATCCAGGAGCCGCGCCGCGGCATGGCGGCCGGACAGGTAGGCGCCCTGCACGGTCGCGGGATGCGCCGTGCTGGCGTGCTCCCCCGCGAACACGAGGCCGTCGCCGATCACCGCGTCCGCGATCGCCTCCCGCACGTCGGGCGACGTCCCGACCGGCAGCGCCGAGTAGGAGCCGAGCGACCAGGGATCGGCATCCCAGCGGGTGACCAGCCCGCGCGTCGGGGCGCCCGCGGCGCGCGGGCCCGCACGGGCCGTCAGCGCACCCGGGCCGAGCACGGCCGCGGCCACGGCCGCCCCCAGGAGGCCCCGCCGGCTGATGCGCACGCCCACGCGCCAAGGATGCCAGCGCAGGTGGCCGCAGTAGGGGCGCCTGGATTCGAACCAGGGCCTTACCGGTTATGAGCCGGCTGCTCTACCGCTGAGCTACGCCCCTGCCGCCGTGAACGATAGGCGCCGCGGCGGGTCAGGCGTCGGAGCCGCCGCGCAGCGGCGCGCCCGCGACGTCGAGGGCGCGCATCGCCCGCGCCGTGACCAGCTGGTACAGCACGAGCAGCTGCGTGATGGCCAGCGCGTCGGACCGGAACAGGTCCATGCCGCGCGTGAACTGGCCGAGCCGATCGAGCTGGAGGTGGCGCGCGAAGTGGAGCCGCTCCCAGATCGCCTCCTCGATCTCCTGGGCGCGGCCCTGCGGCAGCATCCCGGGCACGGTCAGGAGCTGCTCGCCGTGCGGCAGCTGGGCGATCGTGAAGTCGCCGGCGTCCGTCCCGCCGAGGCCCGACAGGTCGGGGTGCGGGACGGTCGGGCGCAGCAGGATCTCGGCGTCGAGGTTCTTCTCCGCCGGGTCGATGCCGCGCCGGAACGTGATCACCAGGTCGGCGAAGGCGCGCTGCGGGCGCACCCACTTGACGGAGTCGCGCTCGCGGCGGTCCATCTCGTCGAGCACCTCGTCCGTGGTGTAGCCGCGCCGCGTCGTGTCGCGGATCAGCTTCCACTCGCGGCGCAGCTCCTCCGGCGGGTCCATGTAGACGGCGCAGTCGAAGCGCCGGCGCAGGCCGTCCGTGGAGAGGCAGAGCAGGCCGTCGACGACCGTGTACGGCCCCGGCACGAGGTACTCGGGCGGGCCGAGCGTGCCGTCGGAGTGGCGGTAGGTCGGCTTGAGCACCGGCCGCAGCTCGCCGAGGGTCTCCAGGTCGCGCTCGAGGATGTCGAGGTAGTTGGCCTCCGGGTCGAGCGGCGTGATCGCCATCACCTTGCGCTGGGCCCGGTCGTAGCGGTGGTAGTCGTCCGTCGGCAGGTGCGCGACCTGGTCCTCGCCGAGGACCCGCGCCAGCCCGCGGGTCAGCGTGGTCTTGCCGCTCGCCGAATCGCCGACGACGGCCAGCATGGTGGAGTTCGCCGAGGAACGGGTCGCCGCCATGGCGCGCAATGGTGGCAGATCGCGGGACGCGGTACGATCGCCTCCATGGAGGGGGCACCCGGGCGGTCCTTGCGCAGCGCGTTCCTCGAGGACGGCGCGATCAGCCGTGACGTCGTCGTGCCGGAGTACCCCGAGCTGGGGCTGATCGCCTTCGCGAGCCCCCACGATCCCGAGCCCTCGATCCGGGTGGAGGACGGGCGCATCGTGGAGATCGACGGCACCCCCGAGGCCGAGTTCGACCTGATCGACGCCTTCCTCGCCGCCCACGGGATCGATCCCGCGGTGGCCGACGAGGCGATGGCCATCGACGACCTCAGCTGGGCGCGCATGATCGTCTCGACGGACGTGCCGCGCGCCGACGTCCTGCGCCTCGTGGAGGGCGCGACCCCCGGCAAGCTGGCCCGCGTCCTGAGCCTGCTCAGCCCGCTCGAGCTGATGCAGGCGATGGCCAAGATGCGCGCGCGCCGGACCCCCTCGATCCAGGGCCACGTCACCAACCGCATCGACCACCCGCTCCTGATCGCGGCCGACGCGGCGAGCGCCGTCGCGCTGGGCTTCCGGGAGCTCGAGACGACCGTGCCCGTCCTGCGCGACGCCCCGCTCGTCGCCCTGGCGCTCCTGATCGGCAGCCAGGTGCCGGCGCCCGGCGCGCTGACCCAGTGCGCGATCGAGGAGCGCCTCGAGCTCGAGCTCGGGATGCGCGGGCTGACCACCTACGCGGAGACCGTGTCCGTGTACGGCACCGAGCGCGTCTTCCTCGACGGCGACGACACCCCGTGGTCGAAGGCCTTCCTCGCCGCCTCCTACGCCTCGCGCGGGCTGAAGATGCGCTTCACCTCGGGCTCCGGCGCCGAGGTGCTGATGGGGGCGGCCGAGGGCAAGTCGATGCTCTACCTGGAGGCGCGCTGCCTGGCCGTGACGCGGGCCGCCGGCTCGCAGGGCACCCAGAACGGCGGCATCGACGGCATCAACGTGACCGGCTCCGTCCCGAACGGGATGCGCGAGATCCTCGCCGAGAACGTGCTCGCGGCCCTCTACGGCCTCGAGACCTGCACCGGCAACGACACCCAGATGAGCGCCTCGGACATCCGCCGCACGGCGCACACCCTGCCGCTGCTCCTGGCCGGCTCCGACTTCCTGTTCTCGGGGTTCGGGTCGATCCCGACCTACGACAACGCCTTCGGCCCCTCGAACTTCAACGCCGAGGACATCGACGACTACATGATGATCCAGCGCGACTGGGGCTTCGAGGGGGCGCTGCGCTCCAAGGACGACGCCACGCTCCTGCCGCTGCGCCGCCGCGCCGCGGAGGCCTGCCGGGCGGTTCTCGAGGAGCTCGAGCTGCTGACCTTCGACGATGCGGAGGTCGAGCGGGTCGTGCACGCGCACGGCAGCCTCGACGTGGCCCAGGAGCAGACCGACGACACCGCGACCGCCGGCGATGCGGTGATCGAGCGCGGCATCACGGCCCTCGACGTCGTGCGGGCGCTGGCGGCCCGCGGCTTCGACGTCGAGGCGGAGCGCGTCCTCGAGATGACCCGCCAGCGGCTGTTCGGCGACCACCTGCAGACCTCGGCGATCTTCGACGAGGACATGCGCGTCCTCAGCGCCCTGACCGATCCGAACGACTACACGGGGCCGGGCACCGGCTACCGCGTCTCGGCCGAGCGCCAGACGGAGATCGCCCGCGTGCGCCAGGAGCGCACCCACGCCGAGCTGCTCGCCGAGCAGGCCCCGCACGCCGGCTGCGTGACCCTCGCGGAGGCCGGCCCCGCGGCGGCCAAGGTGCGCCCCGACGAGGTGGTGATCGGCGTCTCCCCCGCCTTCGCCAAGGAGGTCTGGCTGACCCTGTCCGGCGTCACCGTGGGCGAGGCCCTGCGCCAGATGCTGGCGGGGATCGAGGAGGAGGGCGTCCACGCGCGCGTCGTCCGCGTCACGCACTCGCTCGATCTCGGCATGGTCGGCTGGACCGCCGCGACCCTGTCGGGCAGCGGCGTCGCGCTCGGCATCCAGGGCAAGGGCACGTCCCTGATCCACCGCGCCGACCTGCCGGTGCTCGCCAACCTCGAGCTGCTCAGCGTCGCGCCCCTGATCGGCCCCGAGCACTTCCGCGCCCTCGGCCGCAACGCGGCGCGGCACGCCAAGGGCGGCAAGCCCGCGCCGGTGATCCTGCCCGAGTCGAGCGCCGCCATGGGCCCCCGCTACCACGCGAAGGTCGTGGCCCTGATCACGCGCGAGAGCGCCTGCCTCGAGCCCGGCCCGGCCCGGGCCGTGGAGGTCTCGTGGCCGAGCTGAGCTACCCCCTCGGCGAGCACCACCGCTCGGAGGTGCGGGCCCAGACCGGCCGCGCCGCCGACGAGCTCACGGTCGAGGCCGTCCGCGCGGGCCGGGTCGGCGCGCAGGACGCCGCGATCGACCCCGAGACGCTGCTCCGGCAGGCCGACTTCGCCGAGCGCGGCGGCAACCCGCAGCTCGCGGACAACCTGCGCCGCGGCGCCGAGCTCGCCACCTTCCCCGACGACGACGTCCTGCGCTTCTACGACGCGCTGCGCCCCGGCCGCTCGTCGGCGGCCGAGCTGGAGGAGATCGCCGTGACGCTCGAGGCGGGCGGCGCCGCGCGCTGCGCCGCGCTCGTGCGCGAGGCGCGCGCCCACTACCTGCGCCGCGGACTGATCTCCTGACGTGATCGTCGCGGGGGTCGACGTGGGCAACGCCACCACGGAGGTGGCGATCGCGCGGCTGTCCCCCGGCCGCGAGCCGGAGTTCCTGAGCGTCACCCGCGGCCCGACCACCGGCGCGAAGGGGTCGGCCGCCGCCGCCGATGGCGTCCTCGACCTGATCGCCCGCGCCAGCCGCCGGCTCGGCGAGGAGCCGGCGCGCATCCTGCTCGCCGACCTGCACCCCGTCGAGACGGGGCTGCGCGAGCTCGCGGCCGACGAGGAGCGCGACCTCGGCGGGGTGGCCATCGCGCGCCCCGTCAGCGCCACCCCCTCGGGGCTCGGCGCGGCCGCCGGACGCCTGGTCGACCTCGACGATCTCGCGGGCGAGCCCGCGGGCGAGCCCGTGATCCCGATCGTGCCGCCGCTCGACTTCGACGAGGCCTCCGCCCGCCTCAACGACGCCCGGGCGCGGGGCTGGCGCATCACGGCCATCGTGGTCGCGAACGACGACGGCGTCCTGATCGGCAACCGCGTCGACCGGACCCTGCCGATCATCGACGAGGTCGCCGACGCCGCCGACCTGCCCCGGGGCGCGTGGGCGGCGATCGAGGTCGCCGCCCCCGGCGGGGCGGTCGAGCAGCTCGCCGACCCCCTGCGCCTCGCCGTGCTGCTCGCCCTCGACCCCGCCCGGGCGCGCGGCGCGCGCAACGCGGCCCGCGGCCTCGTGGGCCATCGCGCCGCCATCGCCGTGCGCGGCGAGGCGTCCTCGGGGGACTCGCACCGCGACGCGCCGCCGCTCGCCACCCTGCGCGACGGGTCGCAGATCCCCGTCGACCACGCCGTCGCCCCTCCGGCGCTGGGCGCCGTCCGCGCCGTCGAGGGCGTCGACGCCGACCTGATCGACGCGTTCTGGGCGCCCCTCCCCGCCCCCGACGACGACGCGCGCCTCGCGCTCGCCCTGCACGCCCGGCGCGCGGTGGGCCTCGCGGTGCTCGCCGAGCGGGGCGACCGGGTCCTGGAGGCCGCGCTCGCCGAGCGGGCGGGCTGCGAGGTGGTGGTCGTGGGGGCGGAGACCGCCGCAGCCGTGGCGGGCGCCTCCACCACCCCCGGTGCCGGCCACGCGCCGATCGTGATCGACATGGGCGGCGGCACCGTCGACCTGCACGTCGGGCTCGGCGGCGAGGCGCGGGCCGTGGCCGCGGCCGGCGCCGGCCACCTCGTCGACCGCATCTGCGGCGCGATCCTCGGCGTCGACCACCTGCGCGCCGAGCAGGCCAAGCGGCTGCCGAGCGTGCACGTCGAGACGCCCTTCATCCTCCGGCACGAGGACGGCGGCCGCACCTTCCTGGAGCGGCCCGCGCCCGCCCGCTGCGTCGCGCACCTCTGCCTCGCCGAGCGCCGCGACGGCTCGCTCGACCCGCTCGAGGCCGCGCTGCCGCCGGAGCTGTGGGCGCGCCTCCGGCGCGCCGCCAAGCGCGACGTGATCGCCGCGAACCTGCGCCGCGCCGCCGAGGCCGTCGGCGGCCTGCCGGCCGGCGAGCTGGCGGTGCTCGTGGGCGGCTGCGCCGAGGACCAGGAGGTCGTCGACGAGGTCTCGCTGGCGCTCGCCGACCTCGACCTCGCGATCGCCCGCGGCGACATCCTCGGCCGCCACGGCCCGCGTGCCGCGGTCGCCGTCGGGCTCGTCCTGCTGCACGCGGAGGCCGCATGAGCCCCCCGTCGGTCGTCCTCGCCGCCGACGACGCGGCGCTGATCCGGCTCGTGCGGGCCGCCTTCGAGGAGGAGGCGGTGCCCCTCGCCGTCGTCGGGGCCGGGACGGCCCGCGCGGCCGCCGTGCGCTCGCCGCTCGGGATCGGGCTCGCGGCCGGCCCCACGGGACTCGAGCTGGCGCTCGCGACCGGACCCGACGAGCCGTGGCTGGTGGACCGCGATCCGCGCCGGCTCGGCCGGATCGCCGCGCGCCTCGCCGCGCGCCGCCCCCTGGGGGAGCTGCCGTGAGCGGCCGCGCGCTGGTGACCGGCGGCACGAGCGGGATCGGCGCGGCGATCGCCCGCCGGCTCGCCGCGGACGGCTGGCGGGTGGCGGTCGCGGGGCGCAGCGCCGAGCGCGCCGAGGCGATCGCCGCGGAGGTCGGCGGCGTCGCGGTCGTCGGCGACGTCGCGGACCCGGCCCACGACCCCGTCGCCCTCGCCGTGGACGCGCTCGGGGGCCTCGACTGCGCCGTCCTCAACGCCGGCGTGATCGCCGACCGCGACCTGCCGGGCACCGGGGACGACGACTGGAGCCGACTGCTCGCGGTCAACGTGCTCGCCGTGCACCGCCAGGCGCGCGCCGCGCACCCGCACCTCGCCGCCAGCGGCGGGTCGATCCTGCTGACGGCCTCCGACGCCGGCGTCTGGGGCGAGCCCGCGATCGCCGGCTACTCGATCACCAAGCGGATGGCGCTGCAGCTGATGCGCTGCCTCGCCGCCGAGTGGGGTCCCGACGGGATCCGGGTCAACGCGCTCTGCCCCGGCGACACCGAGCCCGGCATGGTCACCACCACCGCCGGCCGGCGCGCGCCCGGCGCGACCGACGGCTGGCTGACCCCGCCGCTCGGCGCGATCGTGCAGGCCGCCGACGTGGCGGGCGCCGCGGCCTTCCTGGCCGGTCCCGACGCGGCCCGCATCACGGGGGTCGGCCTCCTGGTCGACGCCGGCATGCGCGCCTCCTCCACCGGCTGGCAGGGCGAGGGGCCGCGATGAGCCGGACCGTCATCGGCACCGAGGGCCCCGTGACCCGGGCGCTCCGCGACGCGGCGCCCGCGGAGGCGAGCCCCGAGCTCGTGATCGTCGGGCTGCCGGAGCCCGTCGGGCCCGTGGGCGCGCTGGCCACGGACGCCCTCGCCGCGCTGGTGGACGCCACGCTGACGCCGGCCCTCGCCGCCCTGCGCGCCGCGGCCGCGGAGGGCGGGCCCGTGCGGGTCGCGATCGTCTGCCCCGCCGGTGCCGTCCTGCCCGACCACCGCGACGGCGCGCGCTCGGTCGTGGGCGCGGGGCTCGCGATGCTGGCCGAGGTCGCGGCGGCGACGCCCGGCCTCGCCGCCAACGTGGTGGCCGCAGCCGACGACGTCTCGCCCGCGGAGGTCGCGGCGGCCGTCGAGTTCGCGCTGGCGCAGCCGTCGCTGAACGGCGCGACGATACGACTGGACGGCGGGCGCGATGCCGCGCTCGCCGCGGAGACCCGAGCGGAGGGGGACTGACCGATGGCGGACCAGCGACTGGCGGGCAAGGTGGCCCTCGTGACGGGCGCGTCGAGCGGCAACGGCCGGGCGATCGCGCTGCGCTACGCGGCGGAGGGCGCGGCCGTGGTCTGCGCCGACATCGAGCCCCTGCCGATCCAGGGCAGCTGGGAGGATCCCGTGCCGACGCACGAGGAGATCGAGCGGCTCGGCGGGCGCGCCGCCTGGGCGCCGTGCGACGTCACGGACGGCGCGCAGGTCGCCGCCGCGGTGGCGCAGGCCGTCGAGGTCTACGGCGGGCTGGACATCGCGGTGGCCAACGCGGGCATCTCCCCGAAGGCCCATCCCCTCCGCGACGAGCCGTGGGAGGACTACAAGCGCGTGCAGTCCGTCAACGTCGACGGCGCCTGGTGGACCTGCCGCGAGGCCTCCCGCGCGATGGTCGACCAGGGCCGCGGCGGCAGCATCGTCACCCTCGCGTCGATCGCCGGCATCACGGGCGTCCAGACCGGCAACCACTACAACATGAGCAAGGGCGCCGTCGTGCAGCTGACGCGCACCCTGGCGATCGAGCTGGCGCCGCACATGATCACGGTCAACGCGATCTGCCCCGGCTGGGTGCGCACCGCGATGACCCGCGACATGTGGGACGAGCCCGACCGCCTCGCCGACCTCGAGCGCCGCACGCCGATGGCGCGCCTCGGCGAGGTCGAGGACATCGCCGGCGCGGCCTTCTTCCTCGCCTCGGACGACGCGCGCTGGCTGACCGGCGCGATCCTCCCCGTGGACGGGGGCTACTCCGCGCTGTGAGCGCCGACTGGGGCGAGCCGCGGACCGTGCGGGCGCGCGGCGACGTCGCGGTCTGGGAGGTCGGCGCCGGCGACCCGGTCCTGGTCCTGCACGGCTTCCCCGACTGCCCGCAGGGCCTGCGCCCGCTGGTCGCGCGGCTGGCGGCCGCGGGCTTCCGCTGCCTCGTGCCGAGCCTGCCGGGCTACGACCCGTCGGGGCCGGTCGACGACTACCGCACGGCGGCCGTGGCCCGGGACATGGTCGCGGTCCTCGACGGACTCGGGGTCGACGCCTGCCCCGTGGTCGGCCACGACTGGGGCGGCTGCGTCGCGCTCGACCTCGGCGCCGACCACCCCGAGCGGGTCGGACGCGTGGTCTCGCTGGCCATCCCCCACCCGGACGGGTTCGCGGCGCGCCGCCGTGACCTGCAGGAGCAGAAGACGGCCGCCTACGCGTGGATCCTCGCCTACTCCGGGGCGGCCGCCCGCCTCGCGGCCGACCCGGTCTGGCTCGACCAGATCCACGCCGAGTGGTCGCCCGGGCTCGTGCGCGACGAGTGGGGCCTGGTCAAGGAGGTGCTGGCCCGCCCGGGCGTCGGCGACGCCGTGCACCGCTGGTACCGCGACGACTTCGAGGCGACCGGCGGCACGGGCGACGTGCGCGTGCCGACCCTGATGCTGCACGGCTCGGCCGACGGCTGCATCCGCCCCGCCTGCTTCCGGGGCTTCGCGGAGCGCTTCCCCGCCGGCCTCGACCTCGAGGAGCGCCCGGGCGTCGGCCACTGGCTGCACGTCGAGGACCCCGACGGCATCGCCGCCCGGATCACCGCCTTCCTCAGGGGCGGCTGAGGAACTCGGCGAGGGTCCGCGCCGCCGGGCTCGGGCGCCGCGCCGGCAGGATCGCGTACCACTCGCGCGTCGGCGGCGCGGGCACCACGTCGAGGCGGACGACCTGGCCCGCGTCGATCTGCTGCTGGACGCTGACCAGCGGCACGAGGCCGACGCCGAGGCCGACCATCGCGGCGGCCGCGATGGCGCCGTTCGAGCCGATCGTCGTGATCGGCGGGTCGATCTCGGCGCTCGACAGGTACTCGTCGACCAGCCGGCGGGTGCCGGAGGCCTCCTCGCGCACGAGCCACGTCTCGCCCGCGAGGTCGGCGAGCGGCACCCCGCTCCGCCCCGCGAGGGGATGCTCCGGCGAGGCGACGACGACGTGCGGGTTCGGGCCGATCGCCAGCGCCTCGTAGCCGTCGTCCGGCGCGCGCCCGCCGACGGCGATGTCGGCCTCGCGGCCCGCGAGGCGGCCGAGGACCTCCTCGCGGTTGCCGATCTCGAGCTGGATCGGGATCTCCGGGTGCTCCTCGCGGAAGCGGCGCAGGAGCGGCGGCAGGAGCGACTCGGCGGCCGTGTAGACGGCGGCGATGCGCACCGTGGCGCTCGTCGCGTCGGCCGCGGTGCGGGCCAGCCGCGTGCCCTGGTCCAGCAGCCCGAGCGCCTCGCGCGCGTGCGGCAGGAAGGCCTCGCCGGCCGGGCTCAGCTTGAGCCCGCGGCCCTCGCGCTCGGTCAGGGGCACCCCGACCTCCTCGCTGAGCGCGGCCAGGCTGCCGGACACGGAGGGCTGCGAGATCCGCAGCGACTCGGCGGCCGCGCGCACGGAGCCGTGCTCGGCGACGGCGATGAACGTGCGCAGCTGGGAGAGTGTCATAGCCACGAGGCTATGGATTACACACGATCTGCTGTTGGAAGTCCATGGGTGCATCGCTAGGGTGTCGCCCATGCCCAACAAGGACCGCCTCCACCGCTCCGAGCTCGCCGTGCCCGCCTCCAACCTGCGCATGCTCGAGAAGGCGCCCGCCGCCGGCGCCGACATCGTCTTCCTCGACCTCGAGGACGCCGTCGCCCCCGACGACAAGGTGCAGGCGCGCGCGAACGCGATCGACGCCCTCACCTCGCAGGACTGGTCGGCCTGCGCGGTCAGCGTGCGCATCAACGGCCTCGACACGCACTGGGCCTACCGCGACGTGGTCGACATCGTGGAGGCCGTCGGCAACCGGCTCGACATGATCCTGGTGCCCAAGGTCGGGCGCCCGTCCGACCTCGAATTCGTGGCGATGCTGCTCAGCCAGATCGAGCAGGCCCATGGCTACGACCCGATCGCGCTGACCGCGCTGATCGAGACGGCCCCGGGCATGGCCAACGTCGAGCGCATCGCCGAGACCTGCCCGGACCGCCTCGAGGCGCTCTCGTTCGGCGTCGCCGACTACGCGGCCTCGACCCGCGCCCGCACCGTGGTGATCGGCGGCGTGACGCCCGAGTACGCGGTCCTGACCGACCCGGACGCGGCCGGCGATCGCGCGCTGCACTGGGGCGACCCCTGGCACTTCGCCCTGTCGCGCATGATCGTGGCCTGCCGCGCGAACGGCATCCGCCCGATCGACGGCCCCTTCGGCGACTTCAACGACCCCGACGGCTACCGGATGGCCGCCCGCCGCGCCGCCGCGCTCGGCTGCGAGGGCAAGTGGGCGATCCACCCGTCCCAGATCGAGCTGGCCAACGAGATCTTCTCCCCCCTGCCCGAGGAGATCGACCGCGCGCGCCGGATCATGGTGGCGAGGGAGGAGGCGGCCCGCGAGGGCCGCGGCGCCGTCTCCCTCGACGGCCGCCTGATCGACGCCGCCTCGATCAAGATGGCCGAGAACGTGATCGCCCGCGCGGACCGGCTGCCCTCGGGCACCTGACGGGTGCGCACCCCCGGGACTATTCATAGGATTCTGCCTAAGTAATAGTCGGAAAATCTGCATGGAACTTAATCCTCGTCCGGCGTACGATCCTGGCATCAGCCAGCCAGGAGCCATCTCGTGAGCGCCACCGCCCCCGCCCCCGCCGCGTCGATCGACGCCTTCGCCCCGCCCGAGCGCCTGCTGGCAGGCCCCGGGCCGTCGAACGTCGATCCGCGGGCCCTCGCGGCGATGGAGCGCCCGCTGATCTCGCACCTGGACCCCGTCTTCTGGGACCGCCTGCCGATCCTGGCCGAGATGATCGGGCGCTACTACGGCCGCGTCGACGGCGCCTCGCTGTGCCTGTCCGCCAGCGGCACGAGCGGCATGGAGGCCGGCATCCTCAACCTCGTCGCCCCCGGCGACACGGTCATCGCGGCCAGCGCCGGCTTCTTCGGCAACCGCATCATCGAGATGCTGCGCCGCCGCGGCGCGGAGATCGTCGAGGTGCGCGCGCCGTTCGGGCGCCACGTCCCCAACGACGAGATCATGGCCGCCGTCGCCGCGCACCCGCACGCCGTGATGGTCTGCGTCGTCTACGCGGAGACCTCGACCGGCGTCCAGCACCCCCTCGCGGAGCTCGGCGCGCTCCTGCGCGCGTCCGACGCGGACGCGCTGCTCTTCGCCGACTGCGTGACCGCGATCGGCGGCATCCCGATCGAGGCCGACGCCTGGGGCGTCGACTACGCCTACGCCTGCAGCCAGAAGTGCCTGGCCGCGCCGCCGGGGCTCTCGCCGATCACGCTCTCAAGCCGCGCGATCGAGCGTCTCGGCCGCGACGGCATGCCCGTCCCCTACTCGCTCGACCTGGCCGAGCACCTGCGCTACTGGGCGGACCGGCCGATGACGTACCACCACACCACGCCCAACCTGCAGTACTACGCCCTCGACGAGGCGCTCCGCCTCGGCATCGAGGAGGGTCTCGAGGCGCGCTTCGCCCGTCACGCCACCGCCGGCGCCCACCTGCAGACCGGCTTCCGGGAGCGCGGCTTCGACCTGCTCGCCGACCCCGCCCGCCAGCTGCCGCAGCTGACCGCCGTCCGCGTGCCCGACGGCGTCGACGGCAAGGCCGTGCAGGCCGAGCTCCTCAACGGCCACGGCATCGAGGTCGGCGGCGGGCTCGGGCCCGATGCCCCGCCGATCTGGCGCATCGGGATGATGGGCGTCAACGCCGACCCCGCCGTCGCCGACCGGATCCTGTCCGCGTTCGACGCGATCATGCCCGCGGGGGCCCACTGACCGTGGACGCCGCGGCGCCGATCGGCCCGCTGCGGGGCCTGCGGGTGATCGACCTGGCGACGGTGTTCGCCGGGCCGAGCGCCGCGCGCCGGCTGGCGGACTTCGGCGCCGACGTGATCAAGGTCGAGCGGATCGGGGAGGGCGACGGCGCGCGCAGCCTCGGCGAGCGCGATGGCGACGACGCCTTCTACTGGCGGCAGGTCGGGCGCAACAAGCGCCCGATCGAGATCGACCTCAAGCAGGACGCCGGGCGCGAGGTGCTGCTGCGCCTGGTGGCCGGCGCCGACGTCCTCGTCGAGAACTTCCGCCCCGGCACGCTCGAGCGCCTCGGGCTCGACCCCGAGCAGGTGCTGCTGCGGGCCAACCCCGGCCTCGTGATCCTGCGCGTGACCGGCTTCGGCCAGGACGGCCCCTACGCGGGCCGCGCCGGGTTCGGCACGATCGCCGAGGCGATGTCGACCCTCGCCCACACGACGGGCCAGGCCGACGGCCCTCCAACCCTGCCCTCGATCGCCCTCGCCGACGAGGTCACCGGCGCGCTTTCGGCCTTCGCCGTGCTCGCCGCGCTGCGCCACCGCGACCTGACCGGCGAGGGGCAGGTGATCGACGCCACGCTGCTCGAGTCGATGCTCGACATCGTGGGGCCCGGCCCCACGATCGCCCAGCGCACCGGCGTGCCGGACCGGCGGATCGGCTCGCGGCTGTGGTTCTCGGCCCCACGCAACGTCTACGAGTGCTCCGACGGCTGGATCTGCATGTCGGGGTCGGCGGACTCCGTCGCCAAGCGCATCCTGCGCGTCGTCGGCGGCGACGAGCTGGAACGGGATCCCCGCTTCGCGACGAACGCCGACCGCATCGAGAACGTCGAGGCGCTGGACGCCCTGATCGGGGCCTGGACCCGCGAGCGCACCTGGCGGGACGCCGTCCAGACGCTCGCGGACGCCGGGGCGGCCGCCGGGCCGATCTACGACGCGACGCAGCTGCTCGAGGACGAGCACGTGATCGCGCGCGGCTCCCTCGCCCCCGTCGCCAACCCCGATGGCGACGGGGAGCTCCTGCAGCCCGCCGTCACCCCGCGGCTGTCCCGGACCCCGGGCGCGGTGCGCCACGCCGGGCTCGCGCGCGGCGCGAGCACCGACGAGGTGCTGCGGGAGCTCGGCTACTCGGAGGCCGAGATCGCCGAGCTGTCCGCCGCGGGCGCCGTCGGCGGCCTGCCGGTCGGCGCCTGAGCGGCGCCTAGACCGCGCGCCACGGGTACAGCCGCGCGGGCACCCGCAGCGTCTGCTTCTTCGTCACCAGCGGGCCGTTGACGGCCTGGAAGGTCGTGGTGATCGTCATCGACAGCGACGTGTAGCGCAGCGTCTTGCGGGAGGCGTAGGGCAGCCGGCAGACGATCTGCACGGCCCCGCCGCCCGCCACGCGCCGCTCGACGCGGCAGCGCCGGACGGTGCGCCCGTTCTGCACGGTGGTGCCGGCCTGCGTGATCCGTCCCGCCCAGGAGGTGGTGACGGTGCTGGTCAGGAGCACGGCGCGCTGCTGGTACGTGATGGTCGGCTTCGTGACCGTGAAGGCGCTCGTGGGGATCTGCGCGGAGACCTG